>DATMUN010000473.1:0-3967 GCA_035563895.1 Occallatibacter sp.
GCACCACCACATGCTTGCCCGCAAACGCAGCCAGTGTCTGCGGCTTCCCGGTCAGCGTATACATCTTCCCGCCGGCCATCAGCACATACGCCGAGCCCTCCTTCGCACAGGCCCGCACGCACTCCGCGTCCGACTTGCCCGGCATCATGTGCTTGCCCGTGCACATCGCGTCCGTAATCGTGCCGTCGTAGGTGTTGGCCGCAGCGTACACCTGCTGCATGGCAGGTGCCGCAGCCAGCGCAGCAGCAAAAACAATCATTGCTGAAATCTTCATCGTGTCTCTCCTGGTTGTTGTTCGGGTTCCGCCGCGCGCAGCGGCATCAAAGCATTCCGCGGCGGAGCAGGGCAGCGCCCGCGCCCCGCCGCAGTTCGTGCATTACCGCTGCGCGGCAGTCTTCGCCATCTGCTCGTGCTCAGCTGCCTGCGCTGCCGCCTTCGCAGCCTTCGCCTTCAGCGTCTCCGCCAGGTACTTGCAGTGGTCCACCGTCCCATGGTGCACCTTGGCATTGTTCGTCGCCGAGTTGCTGGCAAGCTCCGCCGCCATCTGCGCATGCGCGTTCGACTCAGCCAGCAGCTTCTCTGACAGCGCACGATAGTACGCGGCAATGCGCTCGTGCTCGGCCGGTGTCTTCGCGTTGGCAACCAGCGTCTTCAGCTGTTCCTTCGTCAGCTGCGTCGAAGCCTGCGTCGCAGGCGTAGCAAATGCAGAAGCGGTCAGTACAAGAACAGCGATCAGAGTTACAAATGTACGTTTCATTTCAGTCTCCTTGTGTGCGGTTGAAAAATGCAGCGCGCGCGCCGTCTCGCCCGCGAGTCTCGGCGCAGGTCGGCATAACACAAGGAGCTGTCTAGATTCTGAAAGTGTGGAGCAGTACGTGTCGCGGAATCGACGAACTGCCGGGCGGATCCGACCATGCAGCTTCGCTCGCCGATGCCACCGGAGCCGGTGCAGCATGCAGAATCGCCACCGTCGGCGCCGGATCAGCCGCCGCCTTCACAACATTGGTCGTCGCAGCAGGATTTTGCGGAGCAGCAGTGCAGCAGCCGTCCGTGCAAGAGGCAGCCCGCAGCGTCGTCTCTCCGCCGCCGCAATTCATCTTGCTCATTCCGGCATCGCTGATTCCGGAGTGATGCATTCCCGCGCAGCAGTCAGACATCGCTGCCATCGGGCTCGGCTCCAGCATGCGACACACAACCATGGCCACCGACGGCGGTACCGTCAAACAGACCGTCAAGACCAGAGCAGCGAATTGGGCTAGTCGCCTCATCGTACTTCTAAAGTATAAGCCTGTTGTTTTATCAACACACTGTGACCTGAATCACACCCAACATGCTGGGTGCCCCCGGCCCCTCGCTCTTGGGGACCGGGAGAAAGTACCGCTCCAAAACACAAAAAGCCGCCCCCGGTCCGCAACGCTCATCGCGCAGCGGCCCAGGCAGCGGCTTTCGTGGTTCTTAAGTTGTCTTACTCGGCTACTTCGGCCACCGGAGCAGCCTCAGCGGCAACTTCTTCAGTCGCCTCGCCCGCCACCGTCACCTTGATGTGCGCGGTCACCTCGCGGTGCAGCTTCACAGCCACGGTGTACTCGCCCAGGCTCTTCAGCGGCTCGCTCAGGCTGATCTTGCGCCGGTCGATCTCGAAGCCCTTGGTCGCGAGCTCTGCCGCGATCTCGGCCGTCGTTACCGAGCCGAACAGCTGCCCGTTCTCGCCGGCCTTGCGCGTAAAGCTCAGAGCCACCGGTTCCAGCTTGGCCAGCAGTTCTTCGGCCTGCACCTTCTCCACGGCCGAGCGGCGCGCAGCCGCAGCCTTCATCTGTTCAATCACGGCCTTGTTGGCCGCCGTCGCCTGCAGTGCCAGCTTACGCGGCAGCAGGAAGTTGCGTCCGTAGCCGTCGGCCACCTTCACCACGTCGCCGCGGTGGCCTAGGTTCGCTACGTCTTCCTTCAGAATCACTTCCATTGGAAACTCTCCAGTGTTGCAGGTGCTCCAAACCACGCCGCCATCGGGCCGCCATCGCTATCAAGCGATAGCCCTACAGGCTGCGCGCGGCAAGCCGCACAGATTTCTTTAGTGCTTGGTCGCGAACGGCAGCAGGGCGATATTGCGAGCCTGCTTGATCGCGCGCGTAAGCCGGCGCTGGTGCGTCGTGCACACGCCCGTCAGGCGGCGGGGCACAATCTTGCCGCGCTCCGCAACGAACCCTTGCAGCAGCCGAACGTCGCGGTACGGAATCGCGTCGATCTTCTCCGTGCAGAACTTGCACACCTTCTTGCGGCGGAAGAACTTGCCGCGGCCGCCAGGGCCGCCGCCCGGACGTCCACCTGAGCGCGGTGCCGGACCCGATCCGGATCCTTGGCCCGCCGCCGGAGCGGCTGGTGCCGGTGTCGCTGCTGCGCCCGTCTCGGGCGCCTTGCTAGTGGTCTCTTCTGGCATTGCTTTTCCCTCTTCTACTCTCGTTGGCCGCGGCCGCTCTCTGCTAGGAGATTCGACACGGCAGTATTCCTTCGCCCGCGCCCAAGCCCCTTCTTGAGGGGGGCCGCTGCCCGAGCTCAAACCCGTTTCGACTAGGCTGTCGCCTGCGCCGTCTCTGTGGCCTCAGCCGCAGGCGCCGCCACCGGGGCAGGCGCTGCCGCAGCCGCGGGCTCCGCGCTCAGCTTCTTGCGCGAGGCACGCAGTGCCTTCACCTTCGCCAGCCGCTTCTCTTCCTCGTCGATGCGCACGGTGATGAACTTGATCACCGGCTCAGCCACGCGCAGGCGGCGCTCCAGCTCGGCAATCACCGCGCCCGGAGCTTCGATCGTGAAGAGCAGATAGTTGCCGTCAGAGAACTTCTGCACCAGGTACGCCAGCTTGCGGCGGCCCAGCTTCTCCACGCTCTTCACCGTGCCGCCGTTGCTCGTTACGGAGTTCGTGAAGGTGGCAATCAGCTTGTCGACATCCTCGTCGGCCACATCGGGCCGCACAATGAACATCACTTCATACAAACGCGACATCCTGTTTCCTTTTCCGCCGAAGTCACCTGACTCCGGCCACTGCCGCCGGCCAAAACCATAGCGGCCTCTTCTGTTCTGTGCAGCCCCGTCGCCGGTGCTGCCGTTCCTGCTCCCGCCGGGTTGTTTTACTCGCGGCGGTTAAACTCGTTCATCGCGGGCCCCGGTCCCTCCTGGATGATCCGCCGCGTGGCTGTTGCCACCCGGTCCAGCACCTCGTCCAGAACCGTCAGTTCCGCCTTGCGCATCGGCGTCAGCAGGTAATCCCTGCCCGGCCGTCTGCCTCCCGCTGCCTTCGCCTCCGGAGGAAGATCGAGCCCAACTCCGATCCGCAACCGCAGCCACTCCTGGCTGCCTAGCGCTCCCGTAATGCTGCGGGCTCCGTTGTGTCCCGCCGCAGATCCGCGCTCTCTGATCTTCAGCGTCCCCAGCGTCAGGTCCAGCTCGTCGTAAATCACGAGCAGGTCCCGCGCCGGGTCCGCTTCGAACTCCCGAACCAGCGCGGCCACCGATGCGCCGCTCAGGTTCATGAATGTCTCCGGCTTGGCCAGCACCACTTCCCGTCCGCCAATCCGGCAGGTCGCGGTTGCAGCCCGGCACCGCCGGTTCGCCACCGCCACGCCTTCCTGCTCAGCCAGCCGGTCGATGGCCAGGAACCCCGCGTTATGCGGAGTCCATACATACTCCGGTCCCGGATTGCCGAGGCCCACCACAATGAACGGGCCTCGCCGGTTCCCGAGTTCGCTGTCCTCAGCCAAGGCTTACTTCTTCGCCGGGGCCTCAGCCGTCTCGGCCTTGCCCTTCTTGATCACTTCCGGCTCGGCCGCTCCTGCTGCCGCGCCCACAGCGCCCTCAGCCGCAGCTGCCGCTTCCTCGCGGATCGCGATCACGTGCGCCACCGTGGCATCTTCGTCCACCAGGTACGTAATCTTGTCCGAGTGCGGCAGGTCGCTCACGCGCAACACCGCGTTCAGAC
>DATMUN010000474.1:0-2297 GCA_035563895.1 Occallatibacter sp.
TGCCGGTTGCTAAGGCTATGCCGTAGAATCTACGGCATGAAGTGCCCTTATTGTGGATTCGCGCAGGATCGCGTGGTGGACTCGCGCGAGAGCAAGGAAGCCGATTCGATCCGGCGGCGGCGGGAGTGTGAGCGCTGCAACCGGCGGTTCACTACATACGAGCGGATCGACGAGATTCCGTACATGGTGGTGAAGAAGGACGGGCGGCGCGAGCGGTTTGACCGGCAGAAGGTGCTGAGCGGACTCCTGCGCGCGTGCGAGAAGCGTCCGGTGGCGGCGGCGCAGCTGGAAAAAATTGTGGACGCAACAGAGAGCTACCTGATCGATGCGCCGGAACGCGAGCGGACGACGCGTGAGGTGGGCGAGTTGATCATGCAGCACCTGAAGGGGCTGGATACGGTGGCGTACATCCGGTTTGCGTCGGTGTATCGCGACTTCAAGGACGTGCGCGAGTTCAAGGAAGAGCTGGAAGGGCTGTTGGAGCCGCATCGGGCGGCGCGGGTGAAGAAGTAAAGACAGCTTCTAGCTCCTAGCTGCTAGCTCTTCCGTGGTGCACGCTGACGTCCTGGCTCAAATGAGATGGGAAGAGGTTCAATGACCTGGAATAAAAGCTCTCTATGAGAGTATGGGGAAACATGGGCGGAATCCCGCAACTCCTTGATATGCTCGCTATCGCGCTTGCGATCTTGGTAGTGATGTTTCTGTTGGCATTTTTCGTCGGCAAACTCTTTCGAAGCAACAGAACGAGGAAGTGGATTCTCAGGGGACTCTCGCCGTCTATGTTCTTGCATTCGTCGCTTATTTCGGCTTCATTGCGTTCGTTCTCAGTGGAAATCTGAACTAACTCTTTGAGTGATTGAAGTTCACTTGTTCGCTTGTCACCAGCTGGCCTTCTCATGAAAGGAAGCAAGTATTGCGTCGGTTTAGTTCTGTGCTTTCCCAGGTCTCAAAATCGAGACCTGGGGCACCCAGAGTTTCAGGTTTGACTGAGAGATATTTGGCCCCGCACTAAGATTAAGGAGCTGCTTTTCATGGCGCATAAGGTGACGTTGATTCCCGGCGATGGGATTGGGCCTGAGGTAACGCAGGCGGTGGTGAGGATTCTGGAGGCTACTGGTGTGGCCTTCGAGTGGGATCGCTATGCGGCGGGGGCTGAGGCGTTCGAGATTTACGGCGAGTACATTCCGCAGGCGCTGTATGAGTCGATTGAGCGGAACAAGGTGGCGCTGAAGGGGCCGGTGACGACGCCTATTGGCGGCGGGTTCAAGAGCATCAATGTGACGCTGCGGAAGAAGTTCGACCTGTTTGCGAACTTCAGGCCGATCAAGAATCTGCCGGGGCTGGAGACGAAGTTCCCCAACGTGGACCTGATCATTGTGCGCGAGAACACAGAGGGCGAGTACGTGGGGCTGGAGCACGAGGTGGTGCCGGGTGTGGTGGAAAGCCTGAAGGTGATTACGGAGAAGGGATCGACGCGGATTGCGAAGTTTGCGTTTGAGTATGCGCGGAAGCACGGGCGCAAGAAGATCCACTCGATTCACAAGGCGAACATCATGAAGCTCTCGGACGGGCTGTTTCTGCGCTGCGCGCGGAAGGTGGCCGAGGACTATCCGGACGTGCAGTATGGCGAGCACATCATCGACAACACGTGCATGCAGCTGGTGATGAATCCGTGGCAGTATGACACGCTGCTGCTCGAAAATCTGTACGGCGATATTGTGAGCGACTTGTGCGCGGCGTTTGTGGGCGGGCTGGGGCTGGTACCCGGCGCGAACCTGGGCGTGGACTGCGCGATCTTTGAGGCAGTGCATGGGTCGGCGCCGGACATTGCGGGCAAGGACTTGGCGAATCCGACGGCGCTGTTGCAGTCGGCGGTTCTGATGCTGCGGCATCTGGACGAAGAGGCGGCGGCGGACAAGGTGCAGCGTGCTCTGGAGACGGTTTATACCGAACGCATGGCGCTGACGCGGGATGTGGGCGGCACGGCTGGGACTACGGAGTTTGCCGAGGCCGTGCTGAAGGCGATGGCGTAGGTACAGGGGTCAGGGGTCAGGCGGGAGCTCAATGCACTACTTGTTGATTTATGAGGCTTCAGAGGACTATCTGGGGCGGCGCGGGGAGTTTCGCGGGGCACATCTGAAGCTGGCGTGGGAGGCGGTGGAGCGCGGCGAGTTGCTGCTGGCTGGGGCGCTGGCCGATCCGGTGGATGGCGCGGTGCTGCTGTTCAAGGGTGAGTCGCCGGAGGTGGCGGAGAAGTTTGTGCGTGCCGATCCTTACGTTGCGAACGGGCTGGTGAA
>DATMUN010000475.1:0-5512 GCA_035563895.1 Occallatibacter sp.
TACGCAAAACCGGCCGCCCCATCATCCTTTCCACCGGCATGAGCACTTATCAGGAGATTGACCACGCAGTCGACGTACTCGGCAAAGACAATCTCATCCTGCTCCACGCCACAAGCACTTACCCGGCTAACTACGACGAGCTCAACCTCCGCGCCATACCCACCATGGCCGCTCGCTACGGCGTTCCCATCGGCTATTCCGGTCACGAAACCGGCATCCCCACCAGCGTCTGTGCCGCCGCACTCGGGGCATGTTGCGTCGAGCGCCACATCACCCTCGACCGCGCAGGTTGGGGCTCTGATCAGGCTGCTTCGCTCGAGCCCAACGGTATCACCCGCTTGGTGCGCGACATCCGGCTATGGGAACAATCCAAGGGAGATGGAATAAAGCGCGTCTATGAGCGTGAATTCCCGATCATCAAGAAACTCCGCCGCGTGGGCGCAGCCCAATAATCGCAGATATGACTAAACTCCCTCCGGCTTCGGAGCTTCACCCCGTCCGCGCCTTTGCCATGGATGTGGACGGCGTGCTCACCGATGGCGGCATCTGGTGGGGACCGGGTGATGGTGAGTGGAAGAGGTTCAGCTTCCTCGATGTTATGGGCCTCTCACTCGCGCGCCGTGCCGGTCTCCAACTGGCCCTCATCTCCGGCGAAAACAGCCCGCTCGTTACTCGCTTCGCACGCAAGCTCGGAATCGAGTTTGTTGCTGCCGGATGCCGCAAGAAAGCCGACGCTCTGCGCGACTTTGCACAATCCGTTCAACTGCCACTTGAATCCATCGTCTATATAGGCGACGACGTGAACGACTTGCCGGCCATGCGCATCGCCGGCCTCGCCGCAGCGCCTGCATCTGCCGCATCCGACGTCCTCGCTCAAGCGGCTCTTGTCGCGTCCCGCTCCGGCGGCAATGGCGCAGTTCGAGAGATTATTGAAGCCGTTCTCAATGCGCAGGGTTCAAGTGCGTCAGAAATCTACGATCGCACCTGAACTGCTCAAATCAATCTCGCTCTACAAAGGTACGCCGTTCATATGAAGCTCTCGGATTACGTCGCCCGGTTCATCGCCAAGCTCGGTGTTCGTCACGTCTTTCTCGTCACCGGCGGCGGCGCCATGCACCTCAACCAGTCGCTCGCCTCTGAACCGGCTATCCAATCCGTTTGCAACTCGCACGAACAGGCCAGCGCCTTCTGCGCCGAGTCCTATGCAAAGGTCACAGGCTCAATCGGTGTTTGCATGGTGACCACAGGACCGGGCAGCACCAATGCCGTCACCGGCGTCGCCGGCGCATGGCTGGACTCGACACCAACACTGTTTATCTCTGGCCAGGTCAAGCGCCCAGATCGCATGTTTGCGCCTGATGGCACGCCACTCGGCATGCGTCAGCTTGGCGTGCAGGAGATTGACATTGTCTCCATCGTCCATCCCATTACCAAGTACGCAGTCACTGTCCTCGACCCGCTTGAGATCCGTTACCACCTGGAGAAGGCCGCTCACCTCGCGCTCCACGGCCGCCCTGGTCCCGTCTGGATCGACATTCCACTCGACGTTCAGGCAGCCCAGATTCCCGATCCAGAGACGCTCCGCGCCTTTGCTTCAGCGGAGCTCGCCCCATCTGAAGCAAACGCCGCACTGCTCCGCGAGCAGGTCTCTCAGCTTATTGATAGGCTCAATTCCGCGCAGCGCCCGCTTCTCTTCGCCGGTAACGGAATCCGCCTCGCCCAGGCGGAGCGCGAGTTTGCCGAACTGCGCGCCCTGCTCAATATCCCCACCGTAGCCACCTGGTGCGCTGCCGACCTCGTTCCCAGCGACGATCCGACCTTCGTCGGCCGCCCCGGAGCGGTTGCTGCCCGTGGTGCAAACTTCGCGCTTCAAAACTGCGATCTCCTCATTGCCATCGGTGTCCGCCTCGACTTCGCAATCACCGGCTATGCGCCCCAGAACCTCGCTCGTGAGGCCCACCGCGTCGCAGTTGATATCGATCCAGCTGAACTCGCCAAGCTCCACCCCTATCTCCATCAGCCTGTCTGTGCCGATGCCGGCGACTTCCTCCGGGAGTTGCTCCGCCAGCGTGATCGCGTCCGCCTGCCCTCCATCGAACCGTGGACTGCACGCTGCGCCGATTGGAAGACGCGTTATCCCGTTGTCACCGAAGAGCACCGCAAACCCGAGAGCCGCGTCAGCATCTTCCATCTTGCTGAGGTCATCGGCACCGAGTCAGATCCAAGCGACCTCCTGGTCTCCGGTAGCTCCGGCAGCGGCATCGAGATCTTCCTACTCGCATGCCCCACGCGCACCGGCCAGCGTATCTATCACACCGCGGGTCTCGGAGCCATGGGCTACGGTCTGCCAATGTCCATCGCCGTCGCAATTGGAGGAGCCCGCCGGACCATCCTCGTCGACGGCGATGGCGGATTCCAATTCAATATTCAGGAGCTCGAAACCGCCGCGCGCCTGCGCCTCCCAATCTGCTTCTTCGTTCTCAACAACGATGGTTACGCATCCATTCGCGCATCGCAGACCGGCTACTTCGGCAAGCCATCCATCGGCTGCGACGCCTCCACAGGAATCACCATCCCCGATCTCTCCCGTGTCGCTGCAGCTTACGGCATCCCTTCAGTCGTGATACGCGACCAGCGCACGCTCCGCGAAGATGTGCGCCGCATCCTCGCGATGGACGGCCCCGTGCTGATCGATGTACACGTAATCCCCGATGAGGTCCGCGCTCCACGCCTGCAGTCCTATCAGCGCCCCGACGGCTCCATGGTCTCCAAGCCACTCGAGGATCTCTACCCCTTCCTGTCGCGCGAGGAGTTCCTCGCAAACATGATCGTGAAGCCACTCGAAGACTGAACCGCGGTACCGCCAATACATGAGGACCATGCACTTGGCGTAACAGTGAAACCAACCAGCGACTCCTTCCGCTATCCTTGTACACACCCCTTGGAGGACATTGCCTTGAACTTTCTCTCCCGCGCCGGCATCCTCAGCTTGGCGCTCTCCAGCCTCTTTGCTGTCTCCGTCACACCCAACACCTTCGCGCAGGACAAAGACAAGCCCGAAGCCAAGAAGGACGCTGACGCCAAGCCCGCCGCAGTAGCTGACTCCACCACGGAGGGCACTGTCACAGTTAACGGTCAGGCCATCGCCTACCGCGCCGTCGCCGGCACTCTCACCGTCGGCTCGTCTGACTACCAGGACTCTCAGCTCACGCTCGACGGCAAATACCTCCCCGACTCCGGCGTTGACGCCGCCGCCAAGATCGACGATCAGCCCGCCATTGCGCGCGTCTTCTACACCGCGTACTTCAAGAAAGGCGCGTCCGCCGCATCCCGGCCCATCACCTTCCTCTACAACGGAGGCCCCGGCTCCGCCACCATGTGGCTCCACATGGGCGCCTTCGGCCCCCGCCGCATCCTCACGCCCGACGCCGAGCACCAGGAGGCCGCCCCCTACAAGCTCGTCGAGAACACGTCCAGCCTCCTCGACGCCTCCGACCTCGTCTTCATCGACGCCCCCGGCACCGGCTTCTCCCGCGTCTACGGCAAAGACGCCGGCAAGGCCTTCTGGGGCATCGATCAGGACGGCCACGCCTTCGACCGCTTCATCCGCCGCTTCCTCACCAAGTGCTCCCGCTGGAACTCGCCCAAGTTCATCTTCGGTGAGAGCTACGGCACCACCCGCAGCGCCGTTCTCGCGCGCTTCCTCCAGGGTGTCGACCTCAACGGTGTCATCCTTCTCTCGCAGATCCTCAGCTTCAACGACTCCGCCGACGGCCCCGAGGGCAACCCCGGCAACGAGAACCCCTTCTTTCTCTCTCTGCCCTCCATGGCCGCTACCGCCTGGTACCACCACAAGCTAGCCAACCGCCCCGCCGAGATCGAACCCTTCCTCCACGAGGTCGAGCAGTTCGCCCTCGGCGAGTACGCCTCCGCCCTTCTGCAAGGCGCCAGCCTCACCGATGAGCGCAAGCACGCCCTCGCTGAGAAGCTCTCCTCCTACACCGGCCTCCCCGCCGACTACTGGTACAAGGCCAACCTCCGCGTCTCGGGCGGCGACTTCTCCAAGCAGCTCCAGGCCCCCGAAGGCCTAACCACCGGCCGCCTCGACACCCGCTACAAGGGACCCGACATGGATCCCCTCAGCAAGGAAGCCGACTACGATCCATTCGACGAGGCCATCCAGGCCGCCTACGTCACCGCCATCAACCAGTACGCCCGCGAAGACCTGAAGTACGGCGACAACCTCACCTACCTGCCCGGCGCCTACACCGCCCCCGGCTTCCATTGGGACATGCACCACACGCCCCCCGACGGCCAGGGCTGGGAAGCCAGCGTCAACGTCATGGGCGACCTCGCCTTCGCCATCAAGCGCAACCCCCATATGAAGGTCCTGCTCATGGGTGGCTACTACGACCTCGGCACCCTCTACTTCGGCGCCGAGTACGAGATGAAGCATCTCCCCATCCCGTCCAAGCTCGAAGACAACATCTCCTGGCACTTCTTTGAGACCGGCCACATGGTTTACGTCAACGAGGCCGCCCAAAAGGCCCTCCACGACCAGACCGCCAACTTCATCCGCGCCAACTCCGGCCAGTAGCCACCTCCACCACGAACGTGAATGCCCCAGGTCTCGCTTCTGAGACCTGGGAAAGCACGCCCATCACCAAGCCACAACAAAAAATCGAACGCTCACAACAAAGCCCAGCGCCAAAAGGCAGCCGGGCTTTTTCTGTTCCCTGTTCCCTAGTCCCTAAAAATTAATCCTCTCCCTCTCAATCACCAGCGGCCGCTTCATCACCAGCGTGTGGATCGACCCCACGTACTCACCGATAATCCCCAGCGCAATCAGCTGCACGCTCCCCAGAAAGAACAGCCCCAACACCACCGGCGCAGTACCTACCGAAAACTGCGTCCAGAACACCAGCTTGTATACCAGGTAGAACATCCCCGCCAGAAAGCTCGCCACCGCCGACAAAAATCCGCCAAAGATCACCAGCCGCAGCGGCACCTTCGACAGGTTCGTAATCCCCAGCATCGCCAGGTCGTAGAGCGCGTAAAAGTTGTTCTTCGTAATCCCCCGCTCGCGCCGCTTCTGGTTGTAGAACACCTTCTCCACCGGCAGTCCCAGCTCGGCAATCATGCCCCGGAAGTACGGATACGGGTCCGGAAACTTCTCCCGGATCAGCTCCACCACCCGCCGGTCATACAGCCCGAACCCCGTGAAGTGCTCCAGCACCTGCACGTTCGTCAACCGCGCCACCAGCCGGTAATAGGCCGTACGGATCGCGTACATCAGGCCGCTCTCGTCGCTCGAGTTCTTGATCGCCGCCACAATCGGCGCGCCCCGTTCCCAGGCCCGCACCATCTCCACAAACAGCTCCGGCGGATCCTGCCCGTCCGCCGCCACGCTGCCCACCGCCTCGCCCCGCGCCGCCAGCAGCCCGTTCATCCCCGAGCGGTCCGCGCCAACGTTCCGCGCGTTCAAGATCACCTTCACCGTGTCATCCTCGGC
>DATMUN010000476.1:0-4722 GCA_035563895.1 Occallatibacter sp.
AAAGCGGGTCGAGCCGAATCGATGCGAGGAGCGGGTCGGACTGGAAAGCAAGGCTCCAGAGCGAGCCATCCGCATACGATAGCTTGAGCCAGCGGATTGCGTTGGGCCGGTCGTGCAGGCCGAGGAAGATGAGAGCCAATGGGTAACTGACGTCCTCACGGCCGTGTGCGCGTGCGTGCATGAGGCCACGGAGGATCGACTGAGCCTCACGGGTCTGTCCGGACGTGGCGAGGCAATAGCCGAGAAGCCCATTTACGATTGGATGCGTCTCAGCGTGATCAGAGAGAGGCTGAAGACGCTCAAGGCTGGCTTCGGGGTCGTCTTTTTCTACCAGCGCGAGGGCTTCGAGGGCGTCGAGGGCTGCCCCGGAGTGGCCAATCATGCGGGCCTGGGCAAGCAAAGCGAGCGCCGACGAGGAGTTGCCGGAGAGATAGGCGTTCCAGCAGCGGAAGAACGTGGTGGGCGCGCTGAGCGGGCTCTGCGTGGAGGCTTCGAGCAACAGGTCGGAGGCTTCAGCGAGGCTGCCCTCTGCGATGTGCAGAACTGCCCGGCCGACAAGTGCCGGACCATGCAGGGGGTTACGGGCAAGCGCCTCGGTAAAATTGCGGCGTGCGGCCTTCCAGTCGTGCGTGACGGCCATACGAATCCACGCGCGGGCGACACGGACCTGGGTGGCCTCGGGGTCGATTTCGACTGCGCGGCGCAGGGCATCTTCAGCGGTAGAGGAGTAGACGGGCGTCTTGACGCTGCCGAGCAGTCCACCGACGAGAAGAACGAATGAGAGCCCGGCCATGGCGCGGACGTTGCTGGGGTCGAAGTCGATGGCTTCGCGGAAGAGCCGGACGGCTGAGGTGAAATCGACGGAGGAGGAGGTCTCCCACATGCTCAGCGCGAGTGTGGTGAGATCTGCGGAGCGCCCGCGGCGCAGCCCGGGGACGGCCGGAAAGCTGAAGAGAGCAGATTCTTCAGCAGGTGCGGAGACGGGAATGGGGCGAAGCGAAGGAGCATCCTGACGCGAGGCGTCGGGCCCGGAGACGTCGGCATGGCGGCGGTTCCGCAGCCAGATGTCGAGCTCGTCCTTGTAGGCGAAGATCGGCCCCGAAGCGCCCCCCATGCGATGTATCGGGAGACCGTAGTCGGCAAGCCAGCGCTGCACAGTGCGCGGGCTCCGGCCCAGATAGCTGGCAATGGCCTTCCATGAGCCCAACCGGACTGCCGAATCTGTGAGATCGTGTTCAGCCTGAAACAAAGGGCCGCCTCCGCGAGCGAATGAGACATACTCTACGGGGTGATTCTAGTGGGGTCACATGTTGAAATGGGTACTTTTAATCAACTTTGCAGCTCCATTGGTAACGTTCAAATCAAGGAGCAGGTTGGGCCTAAGTGAGTACGCACAAACGGAAAGAGGTGTGGAGGGATTGCAGGGGCGTCTGGGGGAGGTGGCCAGATGGGCGATTTTTTATAGCACGATAATGAATAAAAAGGGGTTAAATAGACACGAAAAATCGTGCGGATTTTGAATCGAAGGTAGTGTGCTTTAGTAGTTACTTACTTTTGTGTCATACGCGGTGACCTTTGCGTTGACACGGGAAACGAACCGCTTGAGGATTGTCTCAAGGTGAAACAGTCGACGTGTGAGTGTAGCGGATTGCATCAGCTTCCTCGCAGTAGGCGAAGCCTTGGGCCCATGCGCAATCGAAGCGCTGAGACGATTCCGCAAATCCCCCTTCTAGCCGCGGAATGCATCTAACCAATTCGAGACAACTGACACGTACTGATCGAAGAGCGTGATCGAGGAGCTGATGGCGACCACTCTGTGCGGACAGGACAACTGGGTCTCCGACGGCAGCAATACAGCTGTTTTGGATACGCCTGGGACGAAAACTGCACACCAGCAATGGTTTGCAGTCAACACGCTACCGCAGAATGAGCGGTCGGTTGCGCGCTATCTGGAGATGTACCGAATTGAGACGTTTCTGCCGACATGCGAGAGCGTTCGGCAGCGAAAGAACCGCCAGCGCGTGACGGTAGTTGAGGCGCTGTTTCCGACCTACGTGTTTGCGCGGATTGAGAAGTCAGAACGAGCAGTGGTGCTGCGGTCGCCAGGTGTTCGGCGGATTGTCGGCAATCACCAGGGCCCGATTGCACTGCCTACGAACGAAATCGAGTTCCTGAAGACCGGCGCGAGGAGCTGCGTGCTGGAGCCCTTCAACGAGATCGCGGTAGGGCAGAGAGTAAGAATCAAAACCGGCTCGCTGCAGGGGTTGGAAGGAACGCTGGTGAGGAAGAAGAGCGGACTGCGCTTCGTCCTGACCCTGGAACTGATCGGCCAAAGCACCGCAGTTGAGGTCTCAGCAGAAGACCTGGAGCCGATGACGGACTGAGCGCTGTTGAGTACTGAGAGCGCAATCCAGTCGTCATCACTATTAAGAGACAACCAGCAGTATTGATCTGCGTAGAAGAGCGGGCCCACGTGTCGCTGGAGACAGCATCCGAGGAGATCTATTGAAAGGCCACTCGACAGCTATGCTTACACCGAAAGCCTCAGAGGCGAAGAACAGAATAGTGCGGGCAGCAGTAGCGCTCTTTGCGCGACAGGGCTTCCGTGGAACGAGCACGCGCGAGATTGCGCGCCTGGCAGACGTGAGCGAAGTGACGATATTTCGCTACTTCGAGCACAAGGACGACATCTTCTGGTGCGCGCTGGAGAGCAGTTTCGATGCGATCCGGCCGCGCTTGAATACCCTGGTTCGCTCAGACCGGCTGGAGTCGCCGGAGGTGATGCTTCCGGAGATCATCAGCGTTCTGGTGGACATGGCAACGCTCTCGCCTGAATTGATGCGGCTGATTGCAGTGGCACTGCTGGAACTGCGTGGGCGGGGCGAGGCGATATGCCGCGAGAACCTGACGCCATTGTTCACGGCGATAACACATTACCTGACGCGCACGATAGAAAAAGGGCGCGTACGCAACGTAGATCCTGCGCTGGTTACGGCTGCAATCGCGCTGACGGTGATGGCGCAGCCAGAACTCGCCAAGCTGATTGAAGGAAATCCGCTGGCGGTGCTCGATAGCCGTCAGGCGATTAACACGTATTCGAGCTTCTGGATGGATGTACTGATTCCTGAGCCCGCGGCAACGTAGATCGCGGGCAAGGCGAGTTCAAACTTTGCGGAAGGCGCAGTGAACTGCGCCCCGAATAGCCCCCCAACATTCGGAGTCATAACCATGAATACTTATCGGATCGAAGAGGCGCAGAGACTGATTCGGCCGAGCCTTGAGCAGGTGGTTCAGCCGACGGTAGAGTCGGATGGTTCACTCGGGGATCGCTTCGAGAGAATCCTGACATTCGTTGAGATCGTCATGGACTGGCTGGTGGTCGTGCTTGCGGTGAACGGCGGCTACCTTCTTTATCAACTTCTGCAGCTCGGGCGCCATGTGAACTACTCGCTTGAGTCGCGGCTCTGGGCGTCGAGCGCGGTCGGCTTGTTCTACGTGATCCTGCTGGATCGCGATGGCGCGTATCGGCCCGGAAACAGCCTGCTTCGGATCAAGGAAACGGAACGCTCACTACGCGTTTCGACGCAGACGTTTCTGCTGATTCTTCCAGTGACGTTCTTCAGTAATGTGCAGTTTTCGCGGTGGGTACTGCTCTTCGCGATGCTGGGTGTTCCGTTATTGCAGGCGCTGGAAAAGCAGCTGCTCTATGTCGCAGTGGGTGAATTGCGCGAGCATAACATCGGCGTGCAGCGAGTGATGATTTATGGAGCTGGTGCATGCGGACGGCGCGTGCTCTCTGCGTTGCTGCGGTCGCCGAATCTCGGATTGAAGCCGGTTGCAATGGTGGACGACGATCCGGATCTGGAAGGCCAGGAGGTATTCGAGTACGCATACCGGCGCGGGCAGTCAGTTCCTGTTATCTACGGGCCCATCACCAAGGAACTTCTTCAGAAGTATGGTTGCGGGACGCTGGTGGTGGCCATTCCGAGTCTGGGCCGGCAGCGGTTCTCTAGTGCGGTCAACGCTGCACATGCTGCGGGCGTGCGGTTTGCATACGTGCCAGGGCAGGCGATTGAGTCTGAACATTGGACGGAATTTGCGGATATCGACGGAACGCTGCTGAACGTATTTGGCAAGCCACCGACAAACTGGCAATACGAGATGGCGAAGAGGCCGTTCGATCTGCTTGCGGCGATGTTTCTGATAGTTCTGCTTGCACCAGTCTGGTTGCTGCTCGCATTGCTGATCCGCATCGACTCGCCGGGGCCTGTGCTCTTCTCGCAGAAGCGTGTGGGCAAAGATGGAAAAATCTTCAATCTCTATAAATTGCGCAGCATGCATATCAACGCACCCAAGTATGCGGTGTCGCCGACAGAGGCACACGATCCGAGAATTACGCGGGTGGGGCGATTCCTGCGGCGCACCAGCATGGATGAGCTGGCGCAACTGATCAATGTTGTGAATGGAGATATGTCGCTGGTAGGCCCCAGGCCGGAGATGCCCTTCATTGTGGAGCAGTACACCAGCGCGCACAGGCAGAGGCTGCGTGTGAAGCCGGGCATTACAGGGTTGTGGCAGCTTAGCGCGGATCGCGCCTTTCATATCCACGAGAACATTCAGTATGACCTTTACTACATTCGGCACCGGAGCATCTTCATGGATATCGCAATCCTATTCCATACGTTGGTATTTGCGATGCATGGCGTGTGAGGGGGGGGCCCA
>DATMUN010000477.1:0-4145 GCA_035563895.1 Occallatibacter sp.
CGTCATCTCCTGCGCCGCCGCCGCAATCTGGTTCGTCTTGCTCGACTGCGTGTTGGCATTGCCGGCCGTCTGCACCGAACGCGAACTGATCTCGGTCGTGGCAGCCGAAAGCGTCTCAGCACTGTGCGCCACGGCCTTCAGCACGTCGCGGATGGAATCGACGCTGGTGTTGAGTGCAACGGCCAGCTGACCAAGTTCATCGGTTCCCGTAGGCTCAATGTAAACCGAGAGATCTTTCTGCGCGAGTTGATTCAGGGCTGCATTCGTTTTGGCGATGCGCGGGGCGATCACTCGCGACAGCACAACGCCGATCAATGCGCACAGGCTGATCATGAAAAGGCTGACCGACATGTTGATCCACGTAGCATGACGGCTGCTGCGCGTCGCCTGCTGCGCTTCCTCCATGCCGAATTTCACATTCAGATCCATGTCGGCACCGAGGTTGTCGACGGTTTCATTGAATGCTGCCTTTGTGGCTGTTGCCGTCAGCACGTCCATGGCATCGCCCGTCTTGCCTGCAAGCTGATCGGCAGCAGCCTTATCGCTGGCGGTGTAGTAGCGATCCATCGAAGCAGCGAACTTCTCGTAGACTTCCCGCTCACCTGGGTTAGAGATCATCGTCCTGTAACTCTTCAACAGCTCCTGAATCGACGCCTTTTCGTGCAGACGCTCGGCATTGGCTGCGTTGATGCAGTCAGGCGTCTGACACAACAGCATCTCCAGGTCGGCGCGGGCCACACGGTGAAAGGTACCCCGGATGCTGGAAAGTGTGATGACCGAAGGAAACCCGTTTTCGCTCACGTCTGCGCTGACGGAAGCGATGCTGTGAAAGGTGAAGAACGTGTAGATCGCCAGCGTGGCGCAAAGCAGGCAGACCAGCCCGAAGGCATAGGCAAACTTCTTTGAGATTGAGATGTTCCGAAGCACAGACATGCGTCTTGGATCCTTTCTTGGTTCCGCATGGCGATCTGTCAGGACTCGTGCAGATCCGGAACTGGATCTCTGACCGCACACGCTACACACAGCCGTCATCGGCACATCCGCCTGAATCTTGAATTCTGCGTTCCGCGCGCACGGCCATTCCCGTGTTGCGACCGGCATCCAGGGGCATCTATAGTTGGCGCGCGGTCAGTTTGCCGTGATTTTGTGCTCTCAAAAGGTGCCGGATGAATACTCGCCATCTTCGTGGTTCCAGCTGCGTTGCCATCGTTCTAGCCGCAGTTTTTCCTGCTCTGGCTCAGACCGCCGCCAAGCCTGCACCGCCAGCGCCAACCGCGGAGCAGCTGGCTATCCAGGCCGCATCAGAGAAGGAGCATCAGCGCGAGATGGATGCGCTCGGCATCAAGTCCCTGCGCCCCGGCGTGGATGGCGACCCGCACTCTCCGCGCGCGGTGAATTACGACGAAGCCAAGGCAGATGCCGGTGCAACGTTACCCGATCCGCTGCTGCTGGCCGACGGTACGCGCGTGACCACGGCGAAACAGTGGTGGGCCCGCCGCCGCCCTGAGCTTGTCGAGTTCTTCGATCGCGAGATCTACGGCCGCACACCCGCGCATCTGCCCAATGTGACGTGGGTCGTGGTAAGCACGAAGCACGAGATGAACGGCGACCTGCCCGTGATCACCAAGGAGCTGCGCGGCCACGTGGACAACTCCGTCGATCCGGCCATCGAAGTGAACATCGAGATGACGCTCACCGTACCCGAGAGCCGTAAAAGGCCGGTACCGGTAATCCTCGAGCTCGGCTTCAGCAAAGAGTTCATGGAGATATTGATGAAGCGGTTCCCGCAGTTCGCGCCAAAGCCCGGCAGCGGGCCCACCTGGCAGCAACAGGTGCTGGCGCGCGGTTGGGGCTATGCGGAGTACGTTCCAGTGAGCGTGCAGGCCGATGACGGCGCCGGGCTCACGGCCGGAATCATCGGCCTCGCAAACCGCGGCAAGCCGCGCTCGATGGACGACTGGGGCGTGCTGAAGGCATGGGCGTGGGGCGCAAGCCGCTGTCTGGATTACTTCGAGACAGACCCGGCCGTGGACGCCAAGCGCGTCGGCATCACCGGCCACTCGCGTTACGGTAAGGCATCGCTCGTAGCCATGGCTTATGACCTGCGTTGGGACATTGGCTACATCAGCTCCTCCGGTGAGGCCGGAGCCAAGCTATTTCGTCACCGCTTCGGCGAAGAAGTCGGCAATATCGCCGGCGATGAGTTCTATTGGATGGCTGGCAACTTCATGAAGTACGACAGCCTGCTCGACGTGAAGGACCTGCCCGTAGATGCGCACGAACTCATCGCATTGGCCGCGCCGAGGCCCATATTCGTTGGCACCGGAGCCACCGAGGGCGATGGCTGGGTCGACGCGCGCGGCATGTTCATGGCCGAGGTTGGCGCGGGGCCGGTGTACCGGTTGCTGGGGAAGCAGGATCTCGGCACCAGTGCGTATCCTGCCGCGGAGACGGCGCTCGTCACAGGCGATCTCGCCTTCCGCCAGCACAAGGAAGGCCACACGCCCGGGCCGAACTGGCCCACGTTTCTCGACTTCGCCAGCCGTTACTTCGAGCCGCGCTAGAGGCGCTTGCTCATCACAATGCAGTGGCAGGAGAGGCCATCTTTCACGTCCTGCAACGAGCGATAAGGCTCAGTGCCCGTCTCGACAAAGCCAAAACGGCGATAGATGGGCAGCAATTCCGGCCGCAGGTTCAGCACCGTCAGCTCGATGGCGCTGAAGCCTTCCGCGCGCAACCGCTCCTCAACGGCGTTGAACAACCGCCGGCCGAGCCCTGTGCCCTGATGTGTGGGGTCCACGGCAAACAGGCCCAGGTAAGCGCGATCCTCACGCGACTCGATGTAGATGCTGGTGAGGATCTGTCCCGCCTTGTCTTCACCCACCAGGATGCGGCCCTTCTCCAACTGCGCGGTAAGGTGCGCGGGATTGGTACGCGTTCCCTCTAGGAACGACTCGACCACATACGCGGCGTTGATCATCGGCACAAGCGCAGGCACGTCGTTGACAGTCGCAAAGCGGAATCGGATCAGGTCGGCTTCAGTCATGGCAGGTACATCCAGAATACCTGCCGCAAGGCTTAGACTGAGAGAGCGATGAAACGTGCTTTGGTGATTGCGCTCGGAGTGGCGGCGGCGCTGGCGGTGATGCTGGTCTACAACGTGTGGCGCGGAGAGACGGAAGTCCTTGCCCCGCAACCAGGCCCGGTGGAGCAGGGCCGGCAAGCTCTGCACGCGCAGCTTGAGCAGTCGGCCGCACGAGAGGCGCAAATCGAAAAGACCTACTGGGATCAGCCGGAGAAGCTGCAGGTGCTGATCCAGTCGCATCAAAAGCGGGGCGCCGAGCTCGATGGAAATCCCGCGGCCGGCGAACTCCTGGCGCACGACAAGGACGCCATCACGCGCCTGCAAAATCGCATCACGGCAATCGCCGCCCAGCGCCAGGCCGCAGCCGCAGCAGCACAAGCCGCAGCGGCAGAGCAGGCGGCCCCGGGCACTGCTTTTACCAAGCCCTGACGAAATTCCGCGCCGCCGCGCGCATCGAAGTGTTTCCGTCTCTCGGCAGAGGCATGGCGGCTACTGTACCTTATCGCAATACGTGGAATTGCCGTGGACCTTTGCGTAGCTGGGGGATGTGGTGCACATGCGACTGATGAGAATGCGCAATTACGAATGCGCGATGATGTTGCTGCTGGCTGCGGCGGTGGCCTGCGCGCAGGCGGTGAACGCGGTGGACATGAAGCCCACACCACAGCAGACCGAATGGCAGGATCTTGAGTTTGGAGTCATCCTCCACTTCGGCACCAACACGTTTCTCGACCGCGAGTGGGGCGACGGCACGGCGAACCCGAAGGTCTTCAATCCTACCCAGTTCAACCCCGACCAGTGGATGAAGGCGATCAAAACTGCGGGAGCAAGGTACGTGGTGCTAGTTGCAAAGCATCACGACGGCTTCTGCCTTTGGCCGACCAGTCAGACCGACTACAGCATCAAGCAGAGCCCGTGGAAAGACGGCAAGGGCGACATGGTGCGAGAAGTGGCAGAGGCTGCGCGCGCCAACGGGCTCAAGTTCGGCGTGTATCTCTCGCCGTGGGATCGGCACGAGCCTCGCTACAGCGACTCGGCCGCGTATGACAAGTACTACAAC
>DATMUN010000478.1:0-3245 GCA_035563895.1 Occallatibacter sp.
AGCGGGCGTACCGGCAGCGCCGGCGCGCAAAAGCCGAGCCATGACCGTATCATACCGTGCGGCGCCGACGCCTGTGCCCCGTGCTAGCCGAAATTGCGCAACCAGTGGGTGGCTTTAGCAAATTTGCGGCGCGCGGCGCGACGCGGCGCGAATCAGATCAATATGTTGGGCGGCTGGCGGAGCCGATTTGGGCGTGTAGTGCCGACCTAGGGTCTTTTCTTGGGTAGGACTGCTGGTTCAGATGGCGCATGTATTTGCGCTACACGATTCGCAAGAAAGACGGGAAGGTCCATCGCTATTGGCGTTTAGTGCGCAGCGTTCGTGTTGGCCGGCGCGTGGTCCAACAGACGGTAACGCACCTCGGTGAACTGGATGAACAGGGCCGTGTGGCGGCACGGGCGCTGGCGCGCAAACTGATCGGCACGCCGGAACAGGCGCGGCTTTTCGACGACGGCAGTGGACAACTGACGGTGCCGGTGCGTCTGAAGGGCATTCGGATTGAACGAGCGCGTCAGTTCGGCGATGTATATATGGCACTCGCTCTATGGCGCGGGACCGGGCTGGAGGATCTGTGCCAGCGGTTGCTGCCGATCGGCAAGGAGCAGATCCCCTGGGCGAAAATGGCTGCCGTGCTGGTGGCGGCGCGCTTCTGCGAACCATCGAGCGAGCTGCATATTGCTGAAGATTGGTACCGACGCACGGCGCTGGCCGATTTGCTGCAACTAGGCGATGAGAAGGTCAATAAGGATCGGCTGTACCGCGCACTCGATCATCTGCTTATGCACAAAACGGCCCTTGAAGCACATCTATCGAAGCGCTGCGGAGAGATGTTCGCGATCGATAACGAAGTTTTGCTCTACGATGTCACGAGTACATATTTTGAAGGCCTCGCGGAAGCAAACCCACAGGCTCAGCGCGGTTATTCTCGCGATCATCGGCCTGACTGCAAGCAAGTGTGCATTGCTCTGGTGGTGACCTTCGACGGCTTCCCCCTGGGCTATGAGGTGTTCGCCGGCAATGTCCACGATGCGCGGACATTGCAAACCATAGTGACCACCATGGAGGCGCGGCATGGGATGCTGGGGCGCGTCTGGATCACCGACCGTGGCATGGCGAGCGCTGAGAACCTGGCTTGGCTGCGTCAGACCGGCCGACGTTACATTATCGGCGCGCCAAAGTCGGAGCTGAAGAAGTTTGCCGCCGATCTGGCTCGCCCTCTGGGCTGGCGCACGGTCCAGGAAGGCGTCGAGGTCAAACTTACCCGCCATCCCGAGACCGGCGAGACAGTGATCCTCTGCCGCTCCGACGATCGGCGCATCAAAGAACGGGCCATCCACGAGAGGTTCAGCCGGCGCATCGATTTGGCGCTCGACCGCCTCTCAGCTCGCATCGCGCGCTCGAAGAAGCGCCTCGATCCGGCGGTAGTGAACCGCCAGATTGGCCGCATCCTGCAGCGCAACCAGCGCGCCGCTGCCCGATTCACCATTGCATTGCAACCAGATGGCACACCGGCAGGTTGCCGTCTCCGTATCGAGTACAATGCTGCTTTCGACGATTGGGCGGACGTCTCGGAAGGTGCCTACCTTCTGAGGTCGAACATCGACGACTGGAGCGATCAACAGCTTTGGAAGGCCTACATCCAGCTGACACAGGCCGAAGCTGCTTTCCGGATCCAGAAGAACCAACTGAACGTCCGACCGATATGGCATCAGCGCGAAGACCGCGTTCAGGCTCACATCCTCGTCTGCTTTCTGGCTTTCGTGCTATGGAAAAGCCTGGAGATGTGGCAGCAGCGCGCAGGTCTCGGTAATTCGCCGCGGACAATTCTCGAGGAACTTGCGCGCATTCAATCGCACGATGTCGTGTTGCCCACCTCAACACATGGCCAGCTTCGACTCCGTTGCGTCACTCAGCCTGACCCCGCCCAAGCCGCGCTTCTCGACCGCCTCGGTATCGCCTTACCCAAGCGGATGCGGCTCGCCGAACACGAGTGGCGACCCCTCGCTCTAACCGCCTGAACTCAAGCTCCTCGACAACAAATGTAGTGCCGACTTTTCGGCTAGAGCGGATTCCGGTCATATTGCATAACCGGCATGAGCGAAGAAGTTAGCGCAGGCTTTGGGCTTCAATCGCCGAACGAATTGCCCGATGCGGCGGCTTAGTGCCTGTTCCGTGCGTTCGGCGCATTTGCGCAGGAACGCCTTACATGCGCTGTAGGCGGCCTCGATCGGGTTGAGGTCTGGGGAATACGGCGGCAAATAGCGCAGGGTGGCACCAGCGGATTCTATGGCCGCTTGTACGCCATCGACCTTGTGTGACGGGACATTATCCATGATGACGATGTCACCCCGCTCAAGGGTGGGGACCAGACATTGTTCGACATAAGCGAGAAAGGTTTCTCCGTTCATCGCCCCCTTGATCAACATTGGAGCGGTCATGCCCTCGCATCGTAATGCCGCGACCAACGTCAGTGTCTTCCAGGCTGCGAATGGCACCCGGCCGATCACCCGTTCGCCCTCAAGCCCCCGGGCATAAGCGCGGGTCATGTTGGTGTTCACCGACGTTTCATCGATGAAGACCAGATGGGTCGAATCAAGCAGCCCTTGCTCGCGTATCCAGCGCCGGCGGGCGCGCGCCACGTCCTCTCGCTCCTGCTCGGAAGCGTGCAGGACTTTTTTTGTGCGTCATCCCGCGGCGTTCCAGAAAACGAAACAACGCCGTGCGGCTTCCGGGGATCCCGCGCTTCCGCATCGCCGTAACGATCTCATCCAGGGTCCGGTCGTCTTGCTCTTCCACCAGGGCAAGTATCTCTTCGGCGTAATCGTCCAGCGGCGAGCAGCTTCCGCCGCAGGATTTGGCCTCAAAGCTGCCAGTCTCCCGCCATGCCTGATGCCATCGCACCGCTGAGCTGACGCTGACCCCAAAGCGTTCTGCCGCTTCAAGCCGTGTCGCTCCCTCGTCAACTGCCTCTACCACGCGCTCGCGCAAGTCCGACGAATAGGGTCTGGCCATGGAAACTCTCACAAATGCCGAATCGCTTCCCCAAGACTCTCCTATTCCGCCTCCCCTGGGAATCCCGATTCAGCCAGACCGGAAACCGCTCTAATTGCAGCGAGCGGCCTCGCGTGCGCGCAAGACTCGCTCGTGGGAAGGATTTACGCCTTCCACTCAACTGCGCAGGGAGGGTGCCCGGCACTGGACTGGCATCTCGTGGCCCAGTCAAACGGTGTGCTGTCAGGCATGAT
>DATMUN010000479.1:0-3220 GCA_035563895.1 Occallatibacter sp.
GGATCAGGCCGCCGGAAGCCGCGATGGTGAGATCGTGCGGCAGCATGGGAGCGCCGCCGTCACGCTTGAACTTGCGGCCGAGGCGCGGCCCTAGAACGATGGAACCCGCCAAGGCGATGAAGCCGCCGATGGTGTGAACCACGGTGGAACCTGCGAAGTCATGGAAGCTGGTGCCGAGGGTGGGCAGGAAGTAGCCAGTCGAGCCCATGGTGGCCAGGAAGCCATCAGGACCCCACGCCCAGTGTCCGATGATCGGGTAGATGAAGCCCGAGACACCGAGCGAGTAGATCAGGTCGCCGATGAAGCCGGTACGGCCGATCATGGCGCCGGAGGTGATGGTGGAGCAGGTGTCGGCAAAGGCGAACTGGAAGATCCAGACGGCGAGGAAGGCAACGCCAGTGGACTCGTAGGTTTCAGGCGCGCCCTGGAGGAAGAACCAGTGGTAGCCGATGAAGCCGTTGCCGTGAGAGAACATGAAGGCAAAGCCGATGGCATAAAACAAGATGCCGCAGAGACAGGTGTCAACGATACATTCCATCAGCACGTTGACCGTTTCGCGCGAGCGGCAGAAGCCCGCCTCAAGCATGGTGAAGCCGACCTGCATGCCGAAGACGAGGAAGGCAGCGATGAGCGTCCACGCCGTGTTGACGGGGTTGACGATGTCAGCGGCCTTCAGCGTGCTGTCGGCCGCGTAGGCGTGCGCGAAGAAGACACCGGTGACGGCTGCCATGATGAACAGCGAAAGACCAACGCCAGCCAGCTTGCCCGTCAGAACGGTCACACCGTACTTGCGCCATTCCGGCTGCTGCATGCGCTCTGATAGACGCGTAAGTTTCTGTGCAAAAGACAAAGAGTCCCTACGACGCACAATGGACTTCATCGTGTCGCTCCTTCCAAACGAGTTGAGATGTGTGCCAAATGCAGCAGCGTGCACCGGAACTGCGCGAACCGCGGTGTCGCTGTGGGCAGAGACACGAATCCTGTGCGCACGCCAGATGGGGAGAACGCTCTCAAGATGCCGTTGTCTTGACCGTTGTTGTTATGAGACTAGGGGCGGGTTCGATGGCACACAACTATGCCTTGGTATAGTTCTCGTGGTTCTTCATGGGTTCCTGATGCAATCTCCATGAGTTCCTCATATGGAGCGCAAATCAGGCGCGCGAGGAGCTGCCAAGTGCATGCAAACGATCACCCATGCGCACCAGATCGGCCAGCGACTCGGCCTGCATCTTGCGCATCACCTGACCGCGATAAAGCTTGATGGTCACGATGCTCAGGTAGAGCTTCTCGGCAATCTCTTTGTTGGTCATGCCGGTAATCACCAGGTCCATCACCTGCCGCTCGCGATCAGTAAGCGTGGCGGCGCGTGCCTGGATGGACTGCACCAGCGTCTCGGCGTGGCGTGCCGAGCGGTCGCGCTCGAATGCCTGCTCCACGGCCTGCAAAAGCTCATCGTCCTGGAACGGCTTAATGAGGAATTCGACAGCGCCTGCCTTAAGCGCCTTGCGCACCATTGGCATGTCGCCGTGCGCCGTCATGATGATGATCGGGATGGCGCGGCCCGCCTCGGAGAGCTGCGTCTGCAGCTCCATGCCGCTCACGCCGGGCAGCCGCACATCGAGCACAAGGCACCCGGGCATCTCCGGCGACCAGTACTCGAAGAACTCCTCAGCTGAAGCAAATGCCTGCGCGCGCAGACCGGCCGCGTCGAGCAGGTCACAGAGACTTTCGCGGATGGCAGGATCGTCGTCGACGATGAAGACGATCTGCGGAAGTTTGACGGTAGGTGTCGTCATAAATATTTGTCGCCCTCCATCATCGCATCCCGGCTGGCAGTGCCGCCCTGGCGAGGAAACACCGGGCACGGGTTTTCTCCACCGTCACACATGAAACTCGGGGAGACTGCTAGAATTAGGCCGCTTCTGGAAAGCGCTTTCCAGCGCCGTATTCACACGAACGGGGATACCGCGCAGCTCCGGAACAAAATCGTTCGCCCGAGGTTTGAATAGAGATGAACGCACGAGTTTGTGCACGTATTGCTGCTCCCATCGCACTGGCGATGGCTACCCTGATGGCTCCGAGCTGCCCGGCGCAGGCTGTGACCGAGATTGGCGGCGAAAAGATTGTGGTGCTCACGCGCAAGGCAGTCAGCACCACCAAGCCCGAATTCACCAGCGTGACCCTGGCGCCCGGCCGCGGCATGGAACTGATCCAGGTCACGGCGAACTTTCCCGGCAAAGGCGACGTGAACGTACTGGCATCGCCCGACCTGGCAGGCGCGAAAGAAATGCTGGACGTAAAGGACGACGACTTCGGCGATCTGAGCTATCGGCTCGGCTCGGCCTTCCTCGTTCCCTACCCCAACCGCATCCGCGGCACGCTCTCTGCCGACGGCAAGACGCTGACCACCTCATGGCAGGGCCACACCATCACGCTGCCCGCCAACAACAGCGGCAAGCTGCCCATGGCAGAGAAGCACGCCATGCACGGCCTGATTCTGAAGGCCAAGGCCGAGAACGTGAAGGTCTCCGACATCAAGGACGGCCAGCAGGTTGTGGGCGTCATCCATGCGGGCGACTTCGGCGGCCACTGGCTCTCGAAGACCGACCTCGAGATCACCATCAAGCTGACGGGCGACTCCGTTGAGGCCACCGTGGTGGCGCGCAACGTGGGCAAGGAAGCCGAGCCGATCGCCATCGGCTGGCACCCGTACTTTGCGTTCCCCTCCGGCGACCGCACGCAGGCGCGCATCGAGATTCCGGGCGCGCAGATCGCACCCGTGGACAACTACGACAACGTCTTCCCGACCGGCAAGTTCACCCCGGTGGACGGCACGCAATATGACCTGCGCAAGGCGGGCGGCGTGGCCCTCGGCCAGAACTTCTACGACGACAACTGGAGCCGCCTGGCGCGCACCAACGGAGCCGTGGTGGTGAAGATCATCGATCCCAAGGCCAACTACGGCGTGGCGATCCAGGGCGTGTCCCCGGAGATCACCACCGTGCAGATGTACGCACCGCCCACGCAGGCCTTTGCCGCCATCGAACACCAGTTCAACTTCGCCGATCCCTTCGGCAAGGAGTGGAACGGCCTGAACACCGGCATGGTGACACTGGCGCCCGGCGCCAACACCAAGTGGCAGGTGCGGTTGAAGGTGTTCGTCCCGTAGTTGCCAGTTGCGCGGAAAACAGAAGGGCTCGCCGGATCCGGCGAGCCCTTT
>DATMUN010000480.1:0-2794 GCA_035563895.1 Occallatibacter sp.
CGCTCCGCCTAACCCCATCGGCGAGGCCGCGCGCCTCTTCGTCCTGCAGCACGGCGACCGTCAGCTCCGCACCCTCCGCGAACACCTGGCAGACGACCTGCTCGCAGGCCACTGATTGCCCTTCCCCGCCCCACTCCCGCATGCAACAATCATCCATGCCCGTGCACCGCTGGCGCATCCTCGGCACTCTTCTGCTCGCACTCGCCTTCGCGCCGGGTCCGCTCGCAGCCTACTCGCTCCTCACCCACGAGCAGCTCATCAATCTCGTTTGGGACGACACCGTAGTTCCCCTTCTCCTCAGCCAATACCCCAGCCTCACTCCCGCGCAAATCGAGCAGGCACGCGCCTACGCCTACGGCGGCTGTGTCATCCAGGACATCGGCTACTACCCCTTTGGCGACGAGTTCTTCTCCGACCTCACCCACTACGTTCGTTCCGGCGACTTCGTCCTCAATCTCTTTCGCAACGCTCACAACGCCAACGAGCTCGCATTCGCCATCGGCGCTCTCTCACACTACGTCGGTGACTCGGTCGGCCACTCAGAGGCCACCAATCGCGCCGTCGCCGTCGAGTTCCCCTCTCTCGCGCAGAAGTACGGTCCCAACGTCAACTATGCGCAGTCTCCCACCGCCCATGTGCGCGCCGAGTTCGCCTTCGACATCGACGAAATCGCGCATCATCGCATGGCGCCCGTCCGCTACTATCGCCACGTGGGGCTCCAGGTTCCCGTCAAGCAGCTCGCGCTCGCCTACTACCAGACCTACGGACTCAATCGCAGCTTCCTCCGCAAGCGCACCCTCATCAACGTCCACGGCTACCGTGGTGCCGTCCACAACTTCATCCCGCGCATCGCCTACGCCGTCACCCTGCTGCGCCGCCGCCACGAGCCCGCCGACCCGCAGACTCCCGAGCTTGCCCTGCTCCAGCAGCACATCGCCGAGGCCTCCGCCTCCGGTCACTGGGACAGCTATCGCCGCAACCCCGGCATCGGCACTTACATGCTTGCCGGGCTCCTCTTCGTTCTGCCTAAAGTCGGACCTCTCCGCCTCGTCGCCGTCAAAGGCCCCACCACCGATACCGAAGCTGACTACCTTCACTCCGTCGAAGTCTCCATTCACGTCCTGGACCGCACGCTCGCCGCCTTCACGCCCAACGCAGCCGCCTCGCTCGCCAACGCGCGCACCACTCTCAACCAGTTGCTTCCTGCCGCATCCCCCTCAGGCCGCGACGCACTTCTGCTCGCCTCCAACCGCGCGCACCCGCTGCCCAATCGCGACCTCGACACCGGCCACGTCGTGCAACCCGGCGGCTATCCCCTCACGGACGCCACCTACGCCAGCCTCCTTCACCGCATCGTCGCCGACCCGCAGCTGCCCATTCCCCCGGCATCAAGAGCGACGTGCTCGCCTACTACTCGAGCCCCGACACACCCATCACCACCCGCCGCAACGCCGCGCGCTGGGCCACTGTTCAAGCCGACCTCCTAGTGTTGCGCAGCATGACCACCACCACCGAACCCGAGCCCTACCCCACCTACGGCGAGCTCGCAGCAGAAGCCTCCGAGAACTAAGGCGTGTCCCTGAAGTTCGCGTCACAATTTGCTCTGTCATCTTGAGCGGAGTTTGGCCGTTTCAGGCCAAACGGAGTCGAAAGACCCGCGGTTGCCTTTATGACTTATGCCACGAATTTCGGAGACACCACATTAGCACCGGAAGCGCAAAGTCCCTGGCTCGCCTCCGTATGAGCAAGCACCCACTGTCCCGTCGCGCCGCGCGTCTGCTACCCTTGCTCGTCATAAAATCCGCTGCGCAAGGTGCATCATGTCTTTTCCTTTTCCCGGCTTCGATTTCCTCCGCATCGACTCCTCCTTCAGCGAAGATGAACTCCTCGTCCGCCGCTCCACACGCGAATTCGTCAGCGACCAGATCTCGCCCATCATCGAGGAGTGCTTTCGCGAGGGCCGCTTCCCGCGCCATCTCATTTCGCTCATGGGCGAGATGGGCTTCTTCGGCGCCAGCCTCCACGGCTACGGCTGCGCCGGCATGTCCAACGTCGAATATGGCCTGATGTTGCAGGAGCTCGAGCGCGGCGACTCCGGCATCCGCAGCTTCGTCAGCGTGCAGTCCGCACTCGTCATGTATCCCATCCACACCTTCGGCTCCGACGAGCAGAAGAACACCTGGCTCCCCGCCCTCGCCTCCGGCCAAAAGCTCGGCTGCTTCGGCCTCACCGAGCCCGGCTTCGGATCAAACCCAGGTGGCATGACCACCGTCGCGCGCAAGTCCGCCGATGGCTACACGCTCAACGGCGAAAAGATGTGGATCACCTCCGGCAACATCGCCGACGTCGCCGTCATCTGGGCCAAAGTTGAAGATGAAGACAACCTCGTTCGCGGCTTCCTCGTCGAGACCAATCGCCCCGGCTTCCGCGCCACCGAGGTCCACGGCAAGTGGTCCCTCCGCGCCTCCGTCACCAGCGGCCTCTCTCTGCAGGATGTCCACATTCCCGCCGCCAATCTACTGCCCGGCTCCGGCGGACTCAAGAGCCCCCTCATGTGCCTAAACCAGGCACGCTACGGCATCAGCTGGGGAGCACTCGGCGCCGCAATGGACTGCTATAACACCGCCCTCGAATACTCCAAGGCGCGCAAGCAGTTCCACAACGCACCCATCGCATCGCACCAACTCATTCAGGAAAAGCTCGTGTGGATGGCCACCGAGATTGCCAAAGGCCAGTTGCTCTCACTGCAGGTCGGCCGCCTCAAAGACGCAGGCACGGTCGGCCACCAGCACAT
>DATMUN010000481.1:0-2183 GCA_035563895.1 Occallatibacter sp.
GAGTGGATCGACAATGCCCCGCTCTTCCGCCTGCGCGGCAAGCTGCTGCCGCTCGTCTTTCTCGACCGCATGCTCGTGCCTGACGGCATCCATACTCCAGTCAACGAGCGCGACAACTTCATCGCCGTGCTCGATGCCGACGGCCGTCCCTATGGCCTGGTTGTCGATGGCCTCGCCGATCCTGAAGAGATCGTGGTCAAGCCGCTCTCGAATGCATTGAAGGACATCGGTCTCTACTCCGGCGCAACCGTGCTCGGCAACGGTGAACTCGCGCTGATCCTCGATCCCGGCGCCATCGCAAGCCGCGCCAACGTGCGCATGGGCAGCGAAGACGACGCATCCGATACTCCCGAGGAAGAGGTAGCCACAAACGCGGCAGCCGAATTTCTCCTCGTCGAGGCGGGGGGCCGCAACGCCGCGGTGCCGCTCGCAGACGTGCTGCGCATCGAGCAGTTGCCCGGTTCGCGCATCGAGTACATCGGCGCCCGGCCCGTGCTTCACTTCGACGGACAGATCCTCCCCGTCGAAGACGCGGGCGGCGTCCTCAGCGCAGCGCACAGCGCGCCCGATGCGCAGGTCATCGTGGTCGTCTGCCGCGACGGCAATCGTCAGGTCGGCATCGCCGTAGATCACGTGCTCGACGTGGCCTCCGGACGCGACCTGTTCGAAGCCGGCGCCGGTCAGCGTACTGAGGGCGTAACGCTGCTCAAGAACCGCGTGACCGACATCGTGAACCTGGGCGGCGTGCAGGCTCTGCCTGCGGAAGAAGCGCCGTCGAGCCAGTGGAGCGAACTTACGGAGACAGTGCAGTGAGCCAGCAAGCTACAACAACGCGCAGAAAGAAGAAGGCAGTCGCCACAACAATGGAAGTCTGCTCGGTCCGCCTCGGGCGTGGTGTCTTCGGCATTCCCATCAGCCGCGTGCTTGAGATCATCGGCGGCGCCCAGCCGCAGCACGTACCTCTTGCGCCGGGCTTCGTCGGCGGACTCGTGCACTATCGCGGCGACGTGCTCACCACCGTGAGCCTGCGCCAGGTGCTCGATATGCCGCCCAGCGATGGCCGACAGGACATCCTCGTCCTCGACAGCCCCTCAGGCTGCTTCGGCATCCTCGTGGACTCGGTTGGCGAGGTACTGCGCATCTCCACCGCCGAACTTGAGCCGAACCCCTCCACGCTCGACGACAGCCGCCGCGGCCTCTTCACCGGTGCGTGCAAGCTCAAGGACAACCTCATGGTCATGCTCGATCCGGAAAAGCTCGACCCCGTGCATCTCGGCGCAGCGCAGGCCGCCTGACGGAGACATCTCTCATGCGCGCGCTCATCGTCGACGACTCCCGCTTCGTCCGTAGCTTCCTGCGCGGCCTGCTTGAAGGCAAGGGCATTGAATGCGAAGAGGCCGCGGACGGCCAGGCCGGCATCGATCAGCTCCATTCCAGCAGCGCCTTCGATCTTGCGCTCGTCGACTGGAACATGCCGGTGAAGAATGGCCTCGATATGGTGACCGAACTGCGCGCCGAAGGGTTCCCTGCCATGAAGGTGATGATGGTGACCACCGAGGCGGAGAACGAATCCATCAGCAAGGCGCTCGACGCTGGCGCGGACGAGTACCTGATGAAGCCCTTCGATGAAGAGGCATTAACGGAGAAGCTGGCCATGCTTGGCCTCGTGGAGATGTAGCAGCATGGCAACAGGCTCCAAGGTACGCATTCTTGTCGTCGACGATTCCGCCGTGATGCGCAGCCTGCTGCGCACAGTCATCGCCAGCGACTCATCCCTCGAACTCGTCGGCGCCGCCGCGGACGGTGAGTCCGCGCTCGGCATCATCGCCACATCCCGGCCCGATCTTGTGTTGCTCGACGTGGAGATGCCGGTGATGGACGGTCTCGCCACGCTGCGCGCCATGCGTGCGCGCGCCATGCGTCTGCCTGTCATCATGTGCAGCTCGCTCACGCAGCGCGGAGCCACAGTCACGGTGGAAGCTCTCGCCGCCGGAGCCTCGGACTATGTGACCAAGCCCGCGCGCCAGGCCAATCTTGCGCAGGCCACGCAAACCCTCGCCCAGGACCTGCTGCCGAAGATTCACGCGCTCACCGCGCGCAGAAACCCGCAGCCATCATCGCTTCTCCCGGCGCGTCCGGCAGAGCCTCCAGCGCCGGTTCCTCTCCTCGCCCCGGCGAGCAGT
>DATMUN010000482.1:0-8333 GCA_035563895.1 Occallatibacter sp.
GCGGCAAGCAACCGCCGCTTCAGCAGCAGCACCACGAGCCCAGCCGCAAGCACAGTCAGCAGCACATAAAACCAGATCGTCTGGTAGAAGTGCGGAGCCAGCTCAAAGCTCAGCTCAGCACCATCCGTGTTCCACACGCCGTCGTTGTTCGCTGCCTGCACTCGGAAGGTGTAGCGCCCCGGCGGGATGTTAGTGTAGTAGGCAACACGCCGCGTGCCTGCTTCAGTCCACTCGTGGTCAAAGCCCTCGAGCATGTAGCGATAGCGCACCTTCTGCGGAGCTACAAAGCTCATGCCTGCGTATGCAAACTGAAAGTGATTGTGCCCCGCCTCAACCTTCGCCGTCGGATCTGCCGCGCGTAGCGCCAGCGGCATGTCGTCGACAAGAAACATCTCCACTGCCACCGGCGGCGGCGTAGCGTTCACCGGAAAGTGCGCGGGGTCCACCTCGACCAGCCCGCGCGGTGTGGCAAACCACAGGTGACCGTCGCGCGTGCGCCATGCCGAGGGATGGCTATTGGTCGCGGTCTCGCGGCTGCGCAGCCCATCCGCCGGGCCAAACTCCATCCAGTGCGTGCAGTCAGCGGTCATCGTGCAGTCGCACCGCGCAATGCCGCTCGCGGTAGCAAACCAGAGATGATCCGCGCCATCAGAAAGGATCGCTCGCACGTTGGCGCGTTGCAGTGCAGTATCTTTCACAGTCGCAAAGTGCGAGCCATCCCAGCGGCTCCAACCGTTTTCCTGCGTGCCCACAAACAGCGAACCGTCCATGCGCGGCAGCAGCGCCGTCACCACGTCGCTTGCGAGTCCATCGGCTCGCGTGTAATTAGTGATGCGCTCGCCATCGATCCGCGACAGCCCCGCCAGCGTTGCCACCCACAGCGCGCCGTGCGCGTCGCGCGCCATCGCACCAACCAGATCGCTTTTCAGCCCGTTTGCATGCGTGTAGAGCGCCTTCTTCACCACCGCGCCGTTCGAGGCAAATGTCCAGTGCGCCAACCCGCGCCGCGTGCCGATCCACAGCGATCCGTCATTGTCCACAAGCAGCGATCGGATGAAGTCGTCCGGCAGACCGTCAGCCGATGTGAACGACTCCACGCGCGATCCACGCACACGATTCAGTCCGTCCGGAGTGCCCACCCACATCGCGCCATTTTTCTCCGCGGCCAGTGACAGGATCACGTCACTCATCAACCCGTCGCGCGTGGTGATCATGCGCAGCGTGTGCGTGCGCCCGCCTTCGTGTTCCACCACACTCACGCCCGCGCCGTTCGTGCCCACCCACAGCTTGCCCGCGGCATCTTCGGTTACCGTCGTTGTGGCATCGCTGGCCAGTCCCTCGCGCGTGCCCACGGCGCGAAAACGCGCATCGCGCAGAATGTGCAACCCACCCGTCTCCGTGCCAATCCAGAGATTTCCTTCGCGGTCCTCGAGCAGCGCCAGCACGGATTCGCCTTCCAGCGCATCGGTCGCCGCCAGCCGCTCCAGCTTCCCCTCGCGCCACCGCGCCAACCCCTCATTGGTGCCGATCCACAAGCTGCCTTCGTGATCGGCATAGAGCACCTGCACGCGTGTGCCGGGCAACTCCTTGCCTGCCGTGAGTGTCACTGGCTTTGCGCTGTGCACGGTCACAGCACTGCGCGTCGCCGATGCTGCCGTTCCGTTCGCCAGCATCGCGCGGAAGCCATCTTCGTTTCCCGTCGCACTGCACGCGTGCCCGTTCGCATCGTCCGCCGGGGCACTCGTCACTGCGCCATCTTTCAGCCGCAGCAGCCCTTCGCCCGTGCCCACCAGCAGCGCACCATCATTCGTTGCCAGCAGGCAGCGGATATCCCCGCTCGGCAGCTTCGGTTGCGAGTGCTCATCCAGCACCATGAATGAGACGCCGTCGAACCGCACCAGCCCAGCCTCGGTCCCGGCCCACAGAAAGCCATCGCGCGTCTGCGTCAGCGCATGCACGGTGTTCTGCGGCAGCCCGTTCTCCATCACCCAGGCCTGCCGCCCATATTCGGCCAGCGGGGTCGAGGGCTCCAGCGCTACCGCCGCCGTGCCAAAGCACACAGCAGCCAGCGCCGGCAGCACTGCGCGTTGCAACCTCGAATTGGCCCGTATCTTGTTCAATCTGCCGTGCGTTCTCGCGCCGCGCAACTGGCGTGCATCTCCACACTAATGCCCACGCGCGCCGTTTGCACGCTTTCCTGCCGCGGCCTCCACCTTTTGATGGACCCCGGCCTAGCCCAATTGGATCAAGACGCGCGTTTCGTAATCGCCTACTCTGTCTTTGTCTCCTGAATTGGCCTGTTGATCACTGGCATGTGACTTCCGGGCAGCGCTTCTCTCATAGGCGCTGCCCGATTCCTTTTTTGCGGGCGTTTCAGGCCGCCAGCCGCTCGCCCAGCCGCCGTGCCCGCGCCAGGGTACGCGCGCTCAGCTCAGGATCCGGTGTCCGTGCGATGAGCCCGATGCACATGCGGCCCACCGGGCGCGCCAGCAGCATATTTGCCGCCATCTTCAGCGCCGTCATTGTTCCCGTCGTCAGCGGGATCAGGAACCCGGGCATCGCCGACGTGGCGACCAGCACAGCCTTGTGCGGCATTGCTTTGGTGCGGGCCTTCGGAGCAGCCTGGCCCCACGGCCAGTAAGCCGAGCCCAGCAGCCGCTCCAGAAAGCGCCGGAAGAGCGCCGTGGTGTTTCCGTAGTTCACTGGCGATCCCAGCACCACGCCATCCGCCGCGTCGATCTCCTGCAGAATCGCTTCCAGATCGTCGTGCTGCGGACAGAGCCCGCGCGCTTCGCCCGGCTCCTGCGTGCAGGCGCGGCAGTTCTGGCAGAACTCAATGTGCTGCTCCCTCAGGTAGATGATGTGTGTCGCCGCACCACGCTCGCGCGCTCCGGCCAGCACGGCTTCCACGGCTGCATCTATGGCTCCGCCCTTGCGATAGCTGCCCACAATGCCCACGATCTTCTTATCCATCACGGCCTCCGCAGCGCCAGTGTACGCAGTTCAGCCGCTGCCCGCTGTGACGAGCGATGCCGGTTTTCTGCTACGCTGTCGCGCATGGAAACTCTCCAGCTCGATCTGCGCCCGCCCATCGCTGTGGTTACGCTCCATCGCCCCAAGGTCCTCAACGCCCTTGATGCGGCCGCAGTGGAGGAGCTTGACCGTGCCTTCCATCAACTCGCGGCCGATCCGTCCATTCGTGCCATTCTCGTCACTGGCTCAGGAGACCGCGCCTTCGCTGCCGGGGCCGACATCCGCGAGATCGCCGCTCTGCCCGCCGATCAGGCCGAGGCGTTCTCACACCGCGGTCAGGCCGCCTTCCGTTTCATCGAGACCTGCGGCAAGCCGGTGATCGCCTGCATCCACGGCTTCGCGCTCGGCGGCGGCTGTGAACTGGCCCTCGCCTGCACCTTCCGCATCGCTGCTGAAGATGCCCGTCTCGGCCTGCCCGAGGTCAAACTGGGCCTCATTGCCGGTTATGGCGGCACGCAGCGCCTCTCCCGGCTCGTCGGCCGCGCCGCGGCGCTCCGGCTGCTGCTCACCGGCGCTATGGTGGATGCCCGTGAAGCTCGCCGCATCGGCCTCGTCGACGAGGTGGTGCCCGCGCCCGAACTGATGCCGCGCGCCGAGGTCATCGCCCGCGAGATCGCCGTCAACGCACCCCTCGCCGTGGCCGCCACGCTCCGTGCGGTCGACGAGGGACTTGACCTGCACATCGATCAGGCCCTCAAGTGCGAGGCTGCGCTGTTCGCCGAGCTCTTAGCCACCGAAGACAAAGCAGAAGGCACCGCAGCCTTCCTCGAGAAGCGCATCCCCATCTGGCGGGGACGATGATCGGAATCAATCCGGCCTACAATGCACGACCTGAAGTTTGAATCCGCAGGGCCCCATCCTTTGTGACATTCGACGGTAGGGCCGGCGCGGGCGAGCAGCGAGCCGTACACCGCACGCAGTGCCCTGATATCCTTGAGGGGTGATCCCCGGTACGCGATTCAAGGCTTCCCTCGTTCTGGCGTTTTGCGCTCCACTTGTGCTGACGGCCTGCCGCAAAGAGCAGCAGGCGGTGGCAGGTGTCGCGCAGAAAGCCGCCAATGCCGAGCACAAGGCGCAGGCCGCGGCCAGTCTCCGCGACCAGCAGCGAGCAGCGCTGGAGAGCATTCCGCTACCCACCAAGAGCCTTTACGTCGATATCCACGAGCCCTCTGCCTGGGCCAATCCCTTCCTCACCGTCGAGGCTGGCACCATCGACCTCCGCATCATCCGCGCCGACGCCAATCCCAGCAAAGTAGGGCAGGGAACCATGCTGCGGCCCTCTGCTGCCCGTCGTCAAGAACTCCAGATTCGCCCCGACGATCTGGTCCGCGCCATTGTCGCGCTGCCCGCCGGTGCGTGGCCTTACGGCCGCGTCATTGCCATCGCCGAGAGCCCCACCGCGCCGCCAAAAGATCGCCCCCAGATCCGCCGCAACGTCGAAGCCGCCATCCAGCAGCTCAACGACATCGGCATCGTCGTGCAGGAGTGGCCCTCGCGGTAGCGGCCGCGCGTTACTTCATCGCGTCGCCGTGCATGTGCATCTCCGCCGGCATCGCAATCTTCTGCTTGCCAAACTCAAATGTCTTTCGCTGTACCGGCTGCAGCACGTTCCTGTCCTCGCGAACCTTGTACACGCGATCCACACGCACATTCCGGAACTGCTGCCGCGTGTTTGATACCGGCCACCAGAGCTCAATCCGCGTGACAACCGCCGCCTTGCCCACGCCGATGTGCTGCTCCATTGGGTTGCCACCAAAGCTCGAAACCGACCCAACCGCCCGATAGATCGAGCGCTCCGTGCCGTTCTCATCGATGACCACGCGGATGCGCGCTCCATACGCCGCGCGATTCGTGCGCACGCCCTGCAACCTGAGCGTGATCCAGTGGTTGCCGTGCCCCAGATTCCGGTAGAGCACTGGCATAAAGCGGTCGCCCTGGAACGCGCCGCCCAGCTCCTCAAACACATCGTCGTTGCCGTTGTTCTCAATGTCTGCAAAAGCGATGCCGTGTCCTTTTTGCAGATTGCCGAAGCCGCCCGAGGTAGTCACGTCCTGGAAGTATTTGCCACGGTCGTTGCGAAACATCGGCTTCGCCAGCAGACACTCATACGACGACTCACCTACGCCCAGAAACACGTCCAGCCAGCCGTCATTATCCAAGTCGCCGAAATTTCCGGCCATGTTGGTAATCGAACGGTTCAGCCCCGCCGCGTTTGGCACGTCGGTAAATGTCCCATCGTGGTTGTTGTGGAACAGGTGCGAAACCGACGCCTTGTTTGGCTTGCCGAACTCGAAAAGCCCCACGTCCTCCATCGAAGTCGTGGAGTAGCCTCCGGCGAAGATATCCAGCCACCCGTCGTTGTCGTAGTCGAAGAACCATGTGGGGAACGTGTACCGCTTGCCGCCCAGCCCTGCCTGCTCCGTCACGTCGGTAAAGATCCAGTCACCCGTCTCCGGATGCTTCGGGTCGCGTGGGCCGTCATTGCGGAACAGGAAGCTCCGCCCGAACATCGTTGAGACGTACAGATCGGGACGTCCGTCGTTGTTGTAGTCGCCCCACGCCACACCCTTCACAAAGCCGAGGTTCACTCCCCGCTTGCCTGGCGCAGCGTTCGGAGCCTTTACCAATGTGAACGTTCCATCGTGGTTGTTGTGGAACAGCTGCGACGGATGCACATCCGTTCCCTTCGACTCATGTCCCACAAACAGATCCAGCCATCCGTCGCCGTCGTAGTCGGCCCAGGCGGCGGCCTGCCCCGGATGCGCCGTCATCAGTCCCGCTTCTTCCGTCACATCGTCGAAAGTGCCGTTGCAGTTGTTCTTCAACAGCGAGAGCGGGTACTGGCCATACGGGCCCCACCAGGCTCCGCGCAGCACCAGAACGTCTGGACAGCCATCGTTGTTGTAGTCGGTGAGCACCATGTTTAGCCCACCCACCTCATCGGCAAGCCCCGCCTCTTTTGTGCGGTCGGTGAATGTGCCGTCTCCGTTGTTGTGGAAGAAGTGCATCGGGTCCACCGGGCCCGACGACGAAATCATGATGTCGAGCAGCCCATCGCCGTCGAAGTCCTCCACAATCGCCCCGCCCGAAAGCTCGTCTGCGTAGATACCCGCAATCGCAGCCACGTCCGGAAAGTAGCCGATGTCGAACTCAGAGTCGAACTTCTCCGGCGGCGCCAGCCACTGCTTTGGCACGTCCTGCGGATACCGTCCCAGCTGCATGTACGCAATATTCAGCAGCCACCGCGCGATGTAGCTGTCCGGATTCAGCTCCAGCACCTTCGTGTACTCGCGTACTGCGCCCTCCGCACCTCTCTTCTGCCGGTGCACCGCCCCGCCGCGCAGCGGCAGAATGCACGACATGGGGTTATGCATGCCGATGCAGTTCTCCTGCTCGCCCAGCCGCAGATAGGCCAAAGCCAGCTCCTGGTGCACCTGTGCCTGAATTGTCCGCGGCACACGTTCGAGGTTGGAGTCCATCGTCTTCACCAGCGCCTCGAGCGTATCTACCGCCTGCGCTGACCGCCCTGCGCGCAGCTGCTCGTTGCCCAGCTCCATGCGCACAATCATCTCGTCCTGCAAAGACAGCCTTCTGGTCAACAGCAGTTCGTAGTAAGGGATCCGGTCGCGCGGCTTGCTGGGGTCGGCTTTCCAGTCGCTGTCGCTGAAGTACTTGCGCAGCCGCGCGCCCATGCGCCGTGCTCCTTCGCCGTGCGGCAGGCGCGCTGTAGGGGCAGCGACGTTGTCGTCGATCTCGCTCTGGCTCAGCGGGGCAGCTTGCGTGCTTGGACTAATCTGGCTTGCCATGCCGACCTGAGCCCCGGTTGGCACAGGTGCGGGCCCTGAATCGGTATTCGGCTTTTGCGCAACCGCGCCCGCCGCCAATGCAGAAAGCGTTGCGGCAATGAGCCACGCCGCCAGGCGAAAGCTGATTCGTATCTGCCTCATCCAGTTTGCCGTCCGTGCTTCAAAGGCTAAATCATTGCAACAGGCTCTTGTGCGCATGATCGCGGCAGTTAGCCAGCCCTCGGTCTGCGAATTCTTTTGCCATTTCCAGCCGCCGCGCGTATTGTCTCTGCCATCCCCCATTCCCGCGTTGCTGGGATCCTTTCTCCTGGTAGTCCCTCCGAAATCCGCCCAGCCAGAAAACTCAATCCGTACCGATCGACACAGGAGGTCGCAATGCGACTCGTTCGAATGATGTTGATGGTTTCTGCTGCCCTGATGTTTGCGGCGGCTTCTCTGGCACAACCTACAACCCTCGGTTTCCACTCGGTGGCCTGCTTCAAGGTCAAGCCTGAAAACGCTGCCGACTTCCGCAAGTTCGCTGAGAGCGAACTGCACAAGATCGCGCAGGCCCGCGTGGACGATGGCGAGCTGACTGCGTTCTACCTGCTTCGCGCAGTGTTTCCGCAGGGGCAGGCTGCCGAATGCGATTACGTCTTCGTGGCCATCTTCCCCAAGCTGCCCCACGCCTTCGGCAGAGAGACTCTAGCCGCGGCCATCAAGCAGGCAGGGCTTTCCATCGCGCCAGAAGACTACGTAAACCATCGCAACGCCGTATCCACTCTCGTTACCAGCGGCGTGTACCAGAACGTGGGGACCGTTGGCCAGCCGAAGAAGGGAGACTACTTCCAAGTCAACTACATGCGCGTGACCGACGAAAACTTCGACGACTACATCGCTCTGGAACAGAAGGTCTGGAAGCCTCTCGCCGAGCAGTATGTTAAAGACGGATTGCAAGATGGCTGGTCCATCAACATTGCGCGCATGCCCATCGGATCCGACATGCCTTATCAGGTCGTTACGGTCGATATGTTTCCGACCATGGATGCTATCTTTTCGGACGATCCCAAGTTCGTCGAGCGCTTCCACAAGGTGCATCCAGACAGGGAAATCGGCACCACCTTCCGGCAGTTTGAAAAACTCCGCGTGCGCTCTCAGGTCAAGCTTTACGTCCTCGAAGACCTCATCGCCAAATAGCAACTTCCCGGCTCCGCAGCGTTGGATTCACCGCTGCGGAGCTGGCCTGTACCGCGCGCTCCTGTGCTCGTACGCACTGCACTTCCTGCCAATTCCGCTACCCTGAAAGGGTGAACACTCTTCCGATCCTCCCGGATCTACCCCAGTTGGCGCACGAGCGCTTCGCCGCACATCGCGAGCTTGAAACGCTGCTCAAGGCCACACTCCGCGGCGACGTTCTCTTCGACCTCGGCTCGCGCGCACTCTTCGCCAACGACTCGTCAAACTACCGCCAGCTCCCCATCGGCGTTGTCTATCCGTGCGATGCAGCCGACGTGG
>DATMUN010000483.1:0-5068 GCA_035563895.1 Occallatibacter sp.
ACAAGCCAGCTGGCCGAAGCAGTATCTGCGCGGCGCACCGCGGCACTCCGCTACGCGCGCTGCCGTTGAGCGCTCCGCGGAGGCCTGACCGCCGCCGGAATCACCTTTTTGCTGGGCATTTTCACCAGAATGTGACCTATACTTGCAGGAAAGCGCGATGCGCAGCGGTTTTCGCGCATCCAACTGCATCGTATGGCTACGCAAACGTCCCCTAAGCGCGCCTCGGATCAACCCACGATCCCTGACCGTCTCTACTTCAAGATTGGCGATGTCGCACGCATCTGCCAGGTAGAGACGTACGTTTTGCGCTTCTGGGAGACGCAGTTCCCGCAGCTCAAGCCCAATAAGGGCGGCACCGGCCAGCGCCTCTATCGCCGCCGCGACGTGGAGACCGCGCTCCAGATCAAACACCTCGTTCACGGCGAGGGATACACACTCGCGGGCGCGCGCCAGGCATTGAGCCAGGGACGCAAGCCAGCGTCGCGTGCCGCTGCCTCGGCCCCAAAAGCCGCGTCATCACCTGAATCGGCTGCTGCCATCATCGGCGCAGCGCGCAACGAGCTGCGGGCCATCGCCAGCATGCTCGCCTCGCCTGAGCCGCAACTGCCACGCCGCAGACCGCGCGCACGTGGCCTGAGCGAGACCGCAGACCTGCTCTTCCCCTCCTGACAAACAGCAGCATCCCACTCCGCGCAACGCGTGTGGAAAAAGAAAGCACTCTGCCCTTCTCGTTGCACACCGTTCATACGCTCACTGCACCAAGGTCTATATGGACTTTCGTTTTCGGGCTTTTCGCTCTGGCAGAACGAGATGCGCTACGCAGTCACACTCCGTTCATCTCGATACGCGGCTTCAGTAATCCAGCACCGCATTACCATCTTGCGATTTCATGGGTATCGGATGTGGGAGGCGAGGCACACAGATTTTTACACCTTAGCGGCATTGTTGACTTACGCTGCATACACGATCCTTAGAAGCAATTGGAGGACAGGAATTCCGTCCTACCGAAAGTCGAATTTCCCCCAACCGCAGAGGGTGCAATGGCTACGACAGAACCCTATTTCGACTTGGTAAAGACAGGCGCAAGCAGCTGGTCGGCAGTGCTGGTGCAAAATGGTAAGCCCGTTACCACCGCACGCACGAACAGAGCTGCGCATCCATCCACCAGCGTTGCCGTATCCGCAACGCACGATTGGACCCAACGTTTTCCGCGCCTTGCAATCGCTTTGGTTGCTCTGTCGATTTTTGCGGCAAGCGTCACGGCAGAGATCGAGTATCTCCGCCAGACCGGTCATTTGCTCCGCTAAAGACATCTCAGGTGGGCCCCCGCACCGGGAGCATCGGCACGCCGCTGCTTCCCGGGTAAGCCGGGTAGCAATACATTAGAAAGACCCATCCGGACGAGCTTCTCCGCCCAGAGCAGCCCGTCCGGACTTATATTTTGGGGTCAAAACCGATCCGTGCACCACGCGCAGTGCACAACACAGGCAAAATCCCTGCCCGACCTCCCATATGCAGCTATCGAGCCCCTTATAGCTCCGCCCAAAAACAGAAATGCGGCCCGTAAGGCCGCGTCTGCTGCATGCAATGCAATGGTCGGGACGGGCAGATTCGAACTGCCGACCCCTCGCACCCCAAGCGAGTGCTCTACCAGGCTGAGCCACGTCCCGACACAATCGAGCCGGCTCGAAGGAGCCGGCCTCGGGGGTCTTATTCAGTTTACACCAGCAGCGGCACTTGCGGGCGGCTGCCACACCGCGATCGCCAATCAGTGCGTCGGTGGAACGTACTCCTGTGGAAGCCCCAGCCCCTCACCGAAGAAGAACTGCTCCATCTGCTCCACCAGAAACTGCTGCGCCTGCGGCGTCCACGGCTGCAGACGATACTCGTTCAGCAGCATCTTCTGCCGCTCAACCCACTCATCCCACGCCGCCTTCGAGACATTCTTGAAGATCTTCTGACCGAACTCCGAGTCGAAGGGCGGCTCGTCGAGCCCCTCCATCTCTTTCTTATAACGAACACAGAAAACGTTGTGCGCCATCCGTCACTCCCATCGCTATTGTATTGGATGACCGCGACGGCGCGAAGGCGCCTATAGCAAAACCAGAGATGCTGTATCCCGAAGCCACATCAGTCAAGTCGACGTCCCCCCAGGGAGCGGCGACCTTACACAGAATTGCTCAGATCACACCTTCTCTGGTTTTGCCGTAAATGTGCCACGAATCCTGCCGCCCGGGCCTGCGGATTTTGCTTGACACTCGTGTTGCCGCGGGATTTTTCTGTTGGCGCCGCCAAGCGCTCCAGTCTACGCGAGCCCCGCGCTGGCGGGTTTGTGCACCCGCACAACATCTGCAGCCTTCAACCGAGCTCGCAGCGGGCGTGTGCAAGGAGACCCCATGACCAACCCAACCCCATCGATGGCGAACCAGCCATCGCTCACCGACAACGTTGCGGGGACTCTGGCCTACCTCACCATCATTCCCGCGATCGCTCTGCTTTTCCTCGAGCCCTACCGCCGTAATCGCCTCGTGCGCTTTCACGCGTGGCAATGCATTCTGCTCACCGCCGCGTGGTGCACAGCGGAGGCACTGCTCTTCATCGCTGCCTACACGCTACCCCTGCTCGACTTCATGATCGGCGCGCTTGACTCGCTCTTCACGCTCGGCGTAGTCATCGTATGGATCGTGTTGCTGATCAAGGCTATGAATGGCGAGCGCTACAAGCTGCCCATCCTCGGCAACCTGGCCGAAAAGCAGGCCGGCATTTAGCGCCGCTTGCCCTTCTTGCCTACACGATTGCGGCCTTTCAGCCGCTTCTGTGCATGGGTCACATCGTTGCGCCGCTTCGCCTTATTCGGCTTAGGCGGGCGCGGAGTCTTCTTGCCGGTGAGTGCAATGCCTTCCTCCACCAGCGAGAACTGCAGCCTGCGCTCGTCCGCGAGGATGCGATCCAGCACCACCTGCACCTTGTCGCCCGCGCGAAAGACACGCCCCCAGCGCACGCCCACAATCTCGTGCGTGTTCTCGCGAAAGGTGTAGCGATCGTCGCGCAGCGAGTCGATCGGCACCAGCCCCTCGACGAACATGTCTGTCAGTTCCACAAACAGCCCGTACTTCGCCGGATTCAACACCAGCGCGGCAAACTCCTCACCCACGCGATCCTGCATGAAGCGAACCTTCTTCCACTCCACCAGTTCGCGCTCTGCCTCGGCCGCACGGCGTTCAGTCTGGCTGGTCTCGTCGGCAATCTGCGCCAGCTCCTGCTCGGGGATCGGCGCATCGATCTCCTCCGCATCCGCAGGCCTCTTCTTCGCGCGATGAATCACCATGCCGGCCAGCGCCTCATGCGGATGCGTCCACGGAGAAGAATGCCTGTCCTGCCCCACGGCGCCGCAGCCCTCAACGCCACGTCGCAGCAGCGTCTTCGTAATGCGATGCACGATCAGGTCCGGGTAGCGGCGAATCGGCGACGTAAAGTGCGTGTATGTGGGCGCAGCCAGCGCAAAGTGCCCCTCGTTTATTTCCGAGTAGCGTGCCTGCTTCAGCGAACGCAGCATCAGGTAGCTCAGAATGCGCTCCTCCGGTTTGCCCTCGATGCGCCCCGCCAGCTTCTGATACATCTTCGGCGTCACGGCAATATCCTCTGCCACCTCATGCGCACGCGCCTGCCGCCCCGAGCGCTGCGCATCGCGCCGATCGCCCTTCGTCACCACGCGCTTCACCGGCAACGCGCCGAGTCCGAGTGAGTAGCCAAAGCTCGCCGCCAGCTCCTCAAACTCCACCACGCGCCGCGGCTCCGGCTTCTCGTGGATGCGGTAGAGCGACGGCACGCCGAGATCTTCGAGCCATGTGGCCACGCACTCATTCGCAGCCAGCATGAACTCCTCGATCAGCCGATTGGCCCACGTGCGCTCCGCGCGCGTCACACCGCGCATCTCGCCCTGCTCATCAAACTCGATCACCGGCTCCGGCAGATCGAAATCAATCGACCCCCGCGCCTCGCGCCGCTTGTTCATCAGCACCGCAAGCTGCTTCATCCGTTCGAACTCCGGCACCAGCGCAGCGTAGCGCGCACGCGTCTCCGCGTCGCCATCCAGAATCGCACTCACCGCCGTATACGTCATACGCTCCGCCGAGCGAATCACGCCCTCGACAATCTCGTAGCTCTCGATGCGCGCATCCGCCGTCAGCTGCATGATGCAGCTCAGCACCAGCCGGTTCTCGCCCGGCCGCAAACTGCAAATGTCCGTCGAGAGCTCCTGCGGCAGCATCGGAATCGCGCGATCCGGAAAGTACACGCTCGTGCCGCGCAGCCGCGCCTCCAGGTCCAGATCGCTGCCCGCGCGCACATACTCCGCCACGTCCGCGATGTGCACCTGCAGCTCGTAGCCGCCGTCGGCGCGTTCACGCACCAGCACTGCATCGTCGAAGTCCTTCGCCGTCTCGCCGTCGATGGTGACAATGGGCAATCGGCGAAAATCTTTACGATGCTCCAGCTCGGAGAGCTCCAGATGCGCCACCGCGCGCGCCTCCGCCAGCACGTTATCAGGAAACACGCGCGGCAACTGGTGCTTGCGGATCATCATCTCCACGTCCACGCCGAAATCATCCGGCGCGCCCAGCACCTCGATCACGCGCCCCACCGGCGGTTTAAACGGCGTAGGCCAGCTCGTGATCTCCACATCGACAATCAGGCCCTCCAGATCGTCGTAGTCTGCCTGCGCCCGCGCCTCGCGGCCCAGCACACGATGCGCTGTCGCCGCAGACTTCGCTTCTGGAATCTCGCCGCCGCGCAAGATCACCACAGGCTGCGTCATGCGGCTGTCGAACGGCACCACCAAGTGTCCCGCGTCGCGCCCTGAGCGCGCGTAGTGAAACGTGCCAACCACCGTTAGATTGCGCCGCTCCAGCACGCGCGCAATGCGGCCCGAGCGGCGGCCATCGGCTCGCGGCGGGTCGAGCTCGACGAGCACCTGGTCACCCTGCATCGCACCGTTAATCTCGGTGGGCGGAATGAACACATCGTCAGAGATGCCCGAGGCCTGCCGCACCGTGGGCCGCACAAAGCC
>DATMUN010000484.1:0-8153 GCA_035563895.1 Occallatibacter sp.
GAACCCGCACCTGCTGTCCCACCGTCAGCAGCGGATGCGGCTCCACGCGCCCTTCCGCCACACCCAGCCGCAGCGCATCCACCGCCGGTTCCGGCACCGCCACCGGCTCGCCGCCCATCCCGCCCACCAGCGTCAGCGCTCCCGGCACGCTCAACACGCGCCCGCGCTCCCGCCGCTCCATCTTCACAAACACATAGCAGGGAAACAGCGGCAGTTGCAGCGCCACGCGCGAGCCGTCGCGCCACTTGCGGTGCGACACATACAGCGGCAGAAAGTGCTCAATCCCGCGCTGTTCAAAGTGCGCCGCCACACGCTTCTCGTGCCGGCAGGTAGTGTAGAGCGCAAACCACTGGCGCTCGATCGTTGTGGCTCCGCAGAGAGTGGGGAACTGCTCTAAGAGCATAGCTTCGCTATCCTCGCTTGGATTACGCTTCCAGGCAGGTAAGGAATTACGTCTATGGTTTACCGTCGCTTACAGGCTTTCCTAGAATGAAAGCGGGTGCTTTCATGCCTCCGCGCCTGCTTTGCGACGCTCTAGGTTTTGCAGTACCCCAACTATATCAACAGCCCGCTATTTATCAAGAAAAAACGCGACCTTGCGGCCCCAACCGGTAACCCTCCACGTTTGCAAGCGCCTACCTTCGCCCGCACCCCTGCCACATCAGAGCACTTTGCATCCCGAGCACGAAAATGGGTGCCCCATATCTCGAAGAGATGTGGGAAAGCGATGCCGCAAAAAAACATGTCAACAAACTAGGGGGCCACTTCCAACTCTGGGTGCCCCATATCTCGAAAGAGATGTGGGAAAGCAACTTCCTCAACCAGCCACGACAAGTCCAACGTGCAATCACACACCGCCCCGCGAGCGTCGGCCGCACGCAGTGCCCCGTGCTACCCTCGTAGGGAATCGAGGTACCCGTCGTGTCCGTTCCGGCCGCCCTGCCTGCCCGCGTCTATATGGACGCCAACGCCACCACCCCCGTCGCTCCCGAGGTGGTCCAGGCCATGCTGCCCTTCTTCTCCGAGCACTACGGCAACGCCTCCTCCATCCATCTCGACGGCCAGCAGTCCCGCACCGCGGTCGACCGCGCCCGCTCCATCCTCGCCGCCTTCTTCCATTGCCGCGACGCCGAGGTCGTCTTCAACTCTGGCGGCACCGAGGGCGACAACAACGCTCTCTTCGGTATCCTCCGCCCCGGCGACCACCTCATCACCACCGCCATCGAGCACTCCGCCGTCCTCCAGCCCGCCCATCGCCTCGCCGAGCGTGGCGTCCAGGTCACCTTCCTCGCGCCAGACTCAAGCGGCCTCATCTCCGCCGCCTCCGTCCAGGCCGCCCTCCAGCCCAACACCCGCCTCGTCAGCGTCATGCTCGCCAACAACGAGACCGGCGTCCTCCAACCCATTGAGGAAATTGGAGAAGTCTGCCGCACCGCAGGCGTGTTCTTCCACATCGACGCCGTACAGGGCGCAGGCAAGGTTCCCTTCGACGTACAGCGCTTCGGCTGCCACCTGCTCTCTATCAGCGCACATAAGATGTACGGCCCCAAGGGCGTCGGCGCCCTCTACGTCCGCCGCGGCACCCCCGTCGAGTCGCTCATCCTCGGCGGCACCCACGAGCGCCGCCATCGCGCCGGCACCGTCAACACCCCCGGCATCGTCGGCCTCGGCCGCGCCGCCGAGCTCGCCACAGACGCCCTCGCCTCCGGAGCCATGGACCGCGTCGCTCGCCTCCGCGACCGCCTCGAAGCCGGCATCCTCGCCATCCCTGGCACTACGGCCAACGGCGCCCAAGCCCACCGCGTCGCCAACACCACCAACATCTCCTTTGATCGGCTGGAAGGCGAAGCCCTGGTCATTGCCCTCGATCTAAAGGGGATCGCCGTCTCCGGTGGCTCCGCCTGTCATTCCGGCGCCACCGAGCCGAGCCATGTCCTCATGGCTATGGGCCTCGACCGCCCCCGCGCCCTCGCCAGCCTCCGCTTCAGTCTCCTCAAGACCGCCACCGACGCCGACGTAGACCGCGTCCTGGCCATCCTCCCAGAAGCCGTCCAGCGCCTCCGCACCCTCTCCCCCATCGAAGCCGGCACTCTGGCCTAACCACCTTAACGCCCATCATCAGCACGAACATGGGTGCCCGTCCAAGCTCCCCTTGGGCGGGAAAGCAAACCCTTGACCCCGCCACGCCCCAACTGGCCACTGTTCCCTAGTCCCTTTCAGAATCCCTCAATCCGCGCGACAATCTAACTAACAGGCACGGTGCCAACCCAGCCCATGCCCAAACTGATCCCTGTTCCCTGACTCCTGATCCCTGTGCAAAGCACCGACCCCATCGCCGTAGCCATGTCCGGAGGCGTCGACTCCTCGACCGTCGCGGCCCTGCTCGTCCGCGAGGGCCACACCGTCGTCGGCCTCACCCTCCAGCTCTGGGACCAGACCCGCCTCGCCGGCAAGCACGGCATTCCCGATGCGCCCAAGGCGGGCCGCTGCTGTAGCCTCGACGATGTCTACGACGCCCGCCGCGTCGCCACCCACCTCGGCATCCCCTACTACGTCGTCAACCAGGAGGAGCGCTTCGAGCAGGATGTCGTCAAGCCCTTCGTCCGCGAGTACCTCGCCGGCCGCACCCCCATCCCCTGCTCGCTCTGCAACAACCACCTCAAGTTCGACCAGCTCCTCAACACCGCCCGCGCCATCGGAGCCTCTCGCATCGCCACCGGCCACTACGCCATCAACCAGTTCGACCCCACCCGCAACCGCTGGATACTCAAGCGCCCCGCCGACCGCGCCAAGGACCAGACATACTTCCTCTTCGGCCTCACGCAGGAGCAGCTCGCCCACACCCTCTTCCCCCTCGGCCACCTCACCAAGCCCGAGGTCCGCACCGCGGCGCACGAAGAAGGCCTCGCCCTCGCCGAAAAGCCCGACTCGCAGGAGATCTGCTTCATCCCCGGCGGCGACTACAAGCAGTTCCTCACCGCCTACCTCGAGGAGCAGGGCGAGTCCATCCCCGACTCCTCCGGCGACCTCGTCGCCACCGACGGCCACGTCCTCGGCCACCACGACGGCATCACCGCCTTCACCGTCGGCCAACGCAAGGGCCTAGGCATCGCGTCCCCCTCGCCCCTCTACGTCCTCCAGATCGACCCCGCCTCCCACCGCGTCACCATCGGAGCCGACGCCGACCTTGCCACCACACATCTCCGCGCAGGCGACCTCAACTGGATCAGCATCCCCGCCCTGACCGCCCCCATGCGCGTCCAGATCAAGATCCGCCACCGCCACGAGCCTGCCTGGGCCACCCTCGAGCCCGCTCCTGCCTCCGGAGCAGGCACCGCCCCCGGCGAACCCAACTCCGAAGTCGTCGCCACCTTCGACGAACCCCAGCGCGCCGTAACCCCCGGCCAGTCCGCCGTCTTCTACAACAACGACGAAGTGGTAGGCGGCGGCTGGATCCGCTAAGGACCCGCAGTTGCTTTGCGCAGCATCCCCAGCATGAACATGGGTGCCCCATTCTAGCCGCGTCTTTGTTTTATGCGGCTAGGGTGGGAAAGCAAGCCCCCAACCAGCCACGACAAGCCCCACGCTCAACCACCACAGCACCGCGAGCGATCAGCGAGCTGCACGCTGCATGCAATGCAAAGCGAAGGGCCCGGCTTTACGCCGGGCCCTTCGCCTACCCACCACTCACTTACTTCTACTTCGCCGCATAATCCACCCGCACCGTAAGAATCTCGAACGGATGAATCGGCACCGTCACCGTGCTGTCCTTCACCGTCAGTGCAGAACCCTCCGGCTTCTCCATCAGGTTCGTCACCGTAGCTCCGGTCGCACCCGCCGGCACGTGAATCTGAACATCGCCCGTCTTGCCCGCCCACTCATACATGCGGAAGATGAGCCCGTTCTCGTCCTCGGCCTTCTTCAGCGCCGTCAGCACCACCGTCTCCGGCTTCACCGTCACATACGACGCCTCCGCCGGCTTCGCTCCCGTGTGAGCTTCCACCTGCCGCGCATCCAGGCCGTAGTTGTACTCGTAGCCCTTCCGCACCGTCAGCGCCTGCTTCCAGTCGCCCGCGTGCGGATACAGCGCATACATAAAGTGCTGGTGCCCGCGATCCGCCTCCGGATCGGGCCACACCGGCGAGCGCAGCAGTGACAGCCGCAGCACGTTGTCCTTCGCGTCATAGCCGTACTTCGAGTTGTTGATCAGGCTGAAGCCGTGCTTCGCATCGCCCAGGTCCGCCCAGCGCAGCGCCGGCACTTCAAACTGTGCCTGCTCCCAGCTGTTGTTCCGCGTCGTCGGCCGATCCACCCAGCCATACGGCATCTCGTACGTTGCTTTTGAGCTGCTCGCCGCCAGCGGGAACGCCGCCTTCAGCAGCACGTGCGTCTCATGCCAGTCGAAGTCGTTGATCACCTGCACTTCGTCCGAGCCCGTCGCCAGCACAATCTCCTGCACAAACTTCGAGCTCTGCCACGTCCGCGTCACGCGGATCGCCGCAAACAGTGGACCCTTCTCCGTCAGCTCAACCTTGTCCACCGTCTCAATCGGCACCGGGTGGTCCAGCGTGCCCGGGTCGATGTTCCACGCGTCGTAGTCCTTCGGCGTGTCCTTGAAGGTGACAAGCTGATTGCCGCAAGCGCCCGCAGCCAGCGTCTCGAACTTCGCCTTCTTGTCATACAGGCTCGTAATGCAGCCCGTCTTCTCATCCACGGTCAGCTTCAGCGCGCTGTTCTCGAGCGTCAGCCCCGTCACCTTCAGGTCGCTCGCAAACGGCTTCGCACCCGGCACCACATGCAGCACCTTGTAACCCAGCGAGGGCACCGTGCCCGCATCCACCACCAGCTTGAAGCTGTGCGTCGCCTTGTCGGCCTTCATTACCTGCGACGGCAACACCTTGCCCGCCGCATCCGTCACCGTCACCGTGTCGGTTGCAGCAGGCATCTGCACATCCACATGCACCACGCCGCCGCGATCCCACGCCAGCGGATTGGTCACCATCACCGGCACGCCGCCCGCCACTTCCGTATTCACTTCTGCGGCCAGCGTCTTCAGCGCCTTGTCCTTGATCTCGTTCGTCGCCCAGTGAACTTCGTCGTACTCCTTCTGGGCTTCCTTGTAGATGATGCCGATGCCCGAGCCAGCAGCCAGGTCGTGGAAGTCGTTAAACGTAATCTTCTTCCACGCATCCTCCAGCGTGCCGCCCGGATACTTGTTGCCATCCAGCCACGCCAGCGAAGCGAACTTCTCCGCATTCAGCGCCCACTCCTCGCTGTTGCGCATGTTCCGCTTGTGCCCCGCCTGCGTCGTCATCACGCCGCGGTGATACTCGAAGTACAACTCGCTGTTCCACGTCGGCAGCGCCACCTTGCCCTCCGCCGGAGTAGCAGGAGCAACGTAGCCCTTCGCGATCGAGTCGTAATCCCACACCCGCGGGTCGGTCACAATCTTTTTTTCGAACTCGTTGAAGTAGCTCTGCGCCGTGCCGAACTTCATCGGCGCAACCGTCTTCGACTTGTCCATCCAGTGCACTCCTTCGTCCAGAATCGCGCGCGTCGGCCCGCCGCCATGATCGCCAATGCCGTACAGGTCCATCATGTCTTCCAGGCCCGGCGTGTGATCCCGCGCAATCGCAAAGTCACGCGCCAGCCGCACCGGATTCAGGTTGTTGTTCGCATAGTCGTGCGGGAAGTACGCCAGCACCTTCGAGCCATCCGGAGACTGCCACCAGAACAGCTTGAAGGGGAACTGGTTCGTGTCGTTCCACGAGGTCTTCTGCGTCACAAAGTAGTCGATGCCCGACCGCTTGTAGATCTGCGGCAGCTGCCACGTATACCCGAACGAGTCCGGGTTCCAGCCGATCCGCACATCTACGCCGTAGTTCTTCTGGAACCACCGCTTGCCGACGAGAATCGAGCGCACCTGCGCCTCGCCGTCCGGCATGTTCAGGTCGGGTTCCACCCACATGCCGCCCACAATCTCCCAGCGCCCTTCCTTGATGCGTTGCTTGATCTGCTCGTTCATCTCCGGATACTTCGTCGCAATCCACTCGTTGTACGCCGCGGCCGACTGCGTGTACGTGTAGTCCGGATACTCGTTCATCAGCTGCAGCGCCGTCGCAAACGTGCGCTTCACCACGTCTACGGTCTCGGTCCACGGCCACAGCCACGCCGCGTCAATGTGCGAGTTGCCCGTCAGGTGATACGAGATACCGCTCAGCAGCGGCTTCAGCGCCGCCAGCGTCGTGTCCGCCTGCTTCAGAGATGCGTCGAACTTCGCCTGATCGGCCCCATCCAGCGCCTTCACGTCCACCTGCGCGATCGCCTTCTCCAGCGTCGCCATGTCCGCATCCTTCTGTTTGGAGATGCTCGGCACCAGCAGCGTCGCCGACAGAATCTCCTTGCGCAGGTCCTCAGGATTCGGGCGGTCTTCCGTGAAGTCGATCTTCAGCTCCGTGCCGTCGAAGGTCTTCTTGTCCACCGTCTGCAGCAGCTTCACCGCCACCAGCACCTTCTCGCCCGGCTTCGCCTGGTCGAACAGCACAATCGGCTCCAGGTCATCGCCCAACGCCACGCGCCGCCCGTTGAAGTAGATAATCTCCGGCATCGGCCCGTTCGCGCCCGCATGCATCTGGAACCATACGCGCGCCCCCGTCAGATCGTAGCCGTTCAGCGTCTTCGGCACTTCGATCCAGCGCCGGAACCACACCGCGTCCGTGCTCGTCTCCGTGCGGCCCTTCATCACCGTCCAGCTCGAGTCGTCCAGTTGCGTAGACTCACCGTGCGCCAGGTCTCCGGCGTGGTACCGCCACTCATCGGCAGGCAAAAGATTCAGCTCGCTCAACCGCGCAATGGTCGTCTTCGCCGCCGCCGAGAGAGGCTTCGCCACCTCTGCAGCCTGCTCGGCCGACTGTGCGCTCGCAGGCATCTGCAACACGCACGCCGCCGCTGCCGTCAGCATCGCCGCCGCTGTCCAAGCACACGCGCGGCGTCCCGCTGCTCCCATCAAGGACATCAATCTCATCACAATTTCTCCTGGCCGCGTCTCCACGCAGGACGCAGCGCACCCCGGCGCGCATCCCTGACACGTCGCCGCGAATCATAGCACGCCCAACCCCGAAGTGGAAACGATACCACCAACACCGGCGTGATTCTGAGCGCAAGGGGCCCCGAGCGCTTTTCAGCTCGGGGGGTGGTAAGCGAAGAACCCGCTTTTATACGCACCGTCCTAACCACGAACATGGGTACCCCATATCTCGAAGAGATGTGGGAAACCACCCCCTCACCCAGCCACGAACAAACCACGCTCAATTACCAAGTCCCCGCCGGTGCCCCCGGTCCCTAGCACTCGGGGACCGGGGATATCAAACCCTATCCCAGCTACGAACAAACCCATGCTCAATCACCAAGGCTTCGCGAGCGGGTAGCGAGCCGCACGCCGCATGCAATGCCCGCACGCAGTGCGCCTTGTTGCGTCGAGCAACCCTGTGGTATCGTTTCCATCAACGAGAATCAGCCCGGCTTCGGCTCGTTGTATCTCCGGCCCGCTCCGCTCCTTCTCGTTTTTTCTGCGTTCAGTCTTTCTGTCGTTCCTGAGGGCTGGCACGTTCTGATTTCTTCTTTTTGCCTGTCCGGTGATTTCGAATGACCTTTCAGCACGAGCACATGCTCACCATCGGCGTTGACCTGGGTGGAACCAACCTCCGCATCGCCGCCTACGCTCCTCAATCCGGCATCCTCGACTCCATCGTCCTCCGCACGCGTCTTGAGGCGGGTCCCGAGGCTGTCGTCGACGACATGTGCGCCGCCATCGCCGAACTGCTCGAGCGCCACACGCCCACGCGGCCTCTGCTCGGCATCGCCATCGGCTCGCCCGGCCCGCTCGAGCTGCCCGCAGGCCGTCTCCACCATCCCCCCAATCTCCCCGGCTGGGACGGCTTCGGCCTCCTCGACGCCGTCGAGCAGCGCCTCGGCCGCAAGGTCATCCTCGAGAGCGACGCCAACCTCGCCGCCATCGCCGAGCACGCTCTCGGCCTCGGCCAGTCTCTCGGCATCGACTCCCTCTGCATGCTCACCCTCGGCACCGGCGTCGGCAACGGCATCGTCCTCAACGGCCGCCTCTGGCATGGAGCCTCCGGCATGGGCGGCGAGGC
>DATMUN010000485.1:0-4810 GCA_035563895.1 Occallatibacter sp.
GCTCCGATAATATCGACAGCATAAGAAAAGGTCGGCGAGTGCATTGTGCGCTCGCCGGCCTTTTCTGCGTTTGCGGATGAATTATTCGAGGCCCTTTTCCCAGCGCTTGGGGCGCCTGTTGGCCTGCAGAATCTTCTTGCGCAGTCGAAGTGACTTGGGTGTGACTTCAACGAGCTCGTCATCGGCGATGAACTCGATGGCCTGCTCGAGATTGAGCGCCTTGTAAGGAACGAGGCGGATGGCTTCGTCAGCGCTCGATGCACGCATGTTGGTCATCTTCTTTTCGCGAACGACGTTAACGTCGAGGTCGTTGTCACGCGAGTGCTCGCCGACGACCATGCCTTCGTAGACATCGACGCCAGGCCCGACGAAGAGGATGCCGCGCTCCTGCAGACCGTTGAGCGAGTAGGTGGTCGTGAGGCCCTGGCGGTCAGAGATGAGCGCGCCTGTCGGGCGCTGCGGAATCTCGCCCTGGTACGGAATGTAGCCATCGAAGAGCGCGTTCATCACGATGGTGCCGCGCGTCTCAGTGAGCATCTCGCTGCGCAGGCCGATGATGCCGCGGCTGGGCACGCGGAACTCCAGGCGTACGCGGCCTGAGCCGTGATTGTGCATCTTGGTCATCTCGCCCTTGCGTGGCCCGAGCTTCTCGATCACAACGCCGGTGTGCTCTTCAGGCACGTCGATGGTAAGGTGCTCGACGGGCTCCATGCGCACGCCGTCGACCATGCGCGTGACGATCTCCGGGCGGCCCACCATCAGCTCGAAGCCTTCGCGGCGCATCATCTCGATCAGAATTGCGAGCTGCAACTCGCCGCGGCCAAGGACCTTGAAGGTGTCAGGCGAGCCCGTCTCTTCCACACGAATCGAAACGTTGGTGAGCAGCTCCTTGTCCAGCCTCTCGCGCAGGTTGCGGGAAGTCACCCACTGGCCCTCGCGTCCGGCGAACGGCCCATTGTTCACGCCGAACTGAATGGCAATGGTCGGCTCGTCGATGATGATGAGCGGCAGCGGCGCAGGGTTCTCAATGCTGGTGATCGTCTCGCCGATGGTGATGCCTTCAACGCCTGCGACTGCGACGATGTCACCGATCTCGGTTGCGTCGATGTCGATGCGCTTGAGGCCGGAGAAGGTGAACAGCTTGGTGATCTTGGTCTTCAGCAGTGAGCCGTCGCGCTTGGAGATGTTCACTTCATCGCCGGCGCGCAGCGTGCCCTGGAAGACGCGGCAGATGGCGATGCGGCCAAAGTAGTCCGAGTAGTCGAGATTGGTGACGAGCACCTGCAACGCCGCTTCTGCATCGCCGGTCGCAGGCGGAATCGTCTTCTCGATTGCCTCGAAGAGCGGCTTGAGATCGGTGCCGGGCACGGCCAGGTCGAGCGTCGCTGTGCCGGCCTTGGCCACGGCGTAGAGCACGGGGAACTCGAGCTGCGACTCGTCGGCATCGAGATCGATGAACAGGTCGTAGACCTCGTTGAGCACTTCCTGCGGGCGCGCGTCGGGACGGTCGATCTTGTTGATCACGACGATAGGCGGCAGCTTGGCCTCAAGCGCCTTGGCCAGCACGTAGCGCGTCTGCGGCAGCGGGCCTTCGGCCGCGTCCACCAGCAGCATCACGCCGTCCACCATCTTGAGCGCGCGTTCCACTTCACCGCCGAAGTCGGCGTGGCCGGGCGTGTCAACGATGTTGATCTTGCCGCCGCCATATTGGACAGCGGTGTTCTTGGCCAGAATGGTGATGCCGCGCTCGCGCTCGAGCTCGTTGGAGTCCATCACGCGCTCGGCTACCTGCTCGTTGGCGCGAAAGGTGCCGGCCTGGCGCAGCAGGGCGTCGACCAGCGTGGTCTTGCCGTGATCGACATGGGCGATGATGGCGATATTGCGTATCGTCTGGCTCACTGGGGTTGATTTCCTTTTCTCTGGGTGCGGACCGGGACGTATTCACGGACCGCCGCGGGGATGAAAATACGGTGAATTGCCGCACAACACGGCACTTTTCATTCTATCAGTTGTGCGGAAGAGGCGTATCACGCGGCCTTGCGAGGCACGATTTGCAGTGGATCGGGGCACGATACGAACTGCATGTGCCATACTGCTGAACGAACCGAGCGTGACCGCGCCAGCAGCTTGAAGCGCACGCAAAGGCAAAGGAGAGTGTGCGATGCAGTATGTTCCGGATGCGAAGCGGTACGAGGGCGCTCGGTTTCGCCGTTGCGGCAGGTCGGGTTTGGTGCTGCCGCCGGTATCGCTCGGCCTGTGGCAGAACTTTGGCGGAGCAGATGTCTTCGAGACGGGCCGCGCAATGGTGCGACGCGCCTTCGATCGCGGCGTGACGCACTTCGACCTGGCCAATAACTACGGCCCGCCCTACGGCTCTGCCGAGGAGAACTTCGGCACCATTCTGCGCAAGGACTTCGGCAGCCTGCGCAACGAGCTGGTGATCTCAACCAAGGCTGGCTGGGACATGTGGCCCGGACCCTACGGCATGGGCGGCTCGCGCAAGTATCTGCTTGCCTCGCTCGACGAGAGCCTGAAGCGCATGGGCGTCGAGTACGTTGACATCTTCTACTCGCATCGCCCCTGGCAGGACGTTCCGCTCGAAGAGACCATGGGCGCGCTGGCAACCTCCGTGCAGCAGGGCAAGGCGCTCTACGTGGGCGTCTCGTCGTACAGCCCGGAGCGCACGCGCGAAGCCGCGAAGATCCTCAAACACATGGGCGTGCCGCTGCTCATTCATCAGCCGTCGTACTCCATGCTCAACCGCTGGATCGAGAAGGAACTGCTTGGCACGCTTGAGGAGCTCGGTGTAGGGTGCATCGCTTTCTCGCCTCTTGCTCAGGGGCTGCTGACGAACAAGTATCTGAAGGGTGTGCCCAAGGCTTCGCGCGCAACAGCGGAGAGCTCATCGCTTCTGAAGGAGTTTCTGAGCGAAGAGAATCTGAAGCGCGTGCGTGCGCTCAATGAGATCGCGCAGGGCCGCGGCCAGTCGCTGGCGCAGATGGCGATTGCGTGGGTGCTGCGTGACCGGCGCGTGACCTCGGCGCTGATCGGCGCGCGTAACGTGGAGCAGCTCGACAACTCGCTGGACGCGCTCAAGAAACTCGACTTTACCGAGAGCGAACTGCACGAGATTGACCGCTACGCCGAAGAAGGAGCGATCGATCTTTGGAAGGGTGCGCGGGAACGGATGCAATAAGCGCGCCTGTTCCGGTACACTTTGGCGCACATGAGAAACCGCGCCCATTCCCGCCTGATTTGGAAGAGCACGTTGCTGGTCGCAGCGTGCTCTTTTGCGTTTCTGCTTTCTGCTGTGCCGTCGCGCGCTGCCGCGCCGGGGCAGTTGCTCATCTACACCGTCGACGTGGAGGGCGGGCAGGCCACGCTGCTTGTTGGGCCGCACGGCGGCTCGATGCTGGTGGATACCGGCTGGCCCGGCAACAACGGGCGCGACGCCGAGCGCATCGCCGCCGCGATGAAAGATGCCGGCGTCAGCAAGCTCGATCACGTCTTCATCACCCACTTCCATATGGACCACGTTGGCGGCGTGCCGAATCTGGTGGAGCGCGTGAAGGTTGGCGAGTTCCTGGATCACGGCGTGAACCGCGAGGACTCCGACGTGACGCGGCATGACTACGCTGCCTACGTGAAAGCGATCGGCTCCACGCCTCGCCGTACCGTTCACCCCGGCGACACCATTACCCTGGACGGGCTCGATATCGTGGTCATCGCGGCAGATGGCGAGCACATCGCGCGCGTACCAGGCGTCAAACCCACGCCCAACACAGCCTGCGCCGCTGAGCCGAAGTGGGAGCTTGACGATACCGAGAATCCGCGCTCTGCAGGCGTGCTGGTGCGCTACGGCAAGTTTCGTTTCCTCGACCTCGGCGACCTGACCAAGGCCAAGGAAATCCCGCTCGTTTGCCCGGAGAACCTGATCGGCCGCGTCGATCTCTATCTCGTGAATCATCACGGCTTCAACCTCTCGAACTCACGCGCTTTCGTAAACGCACTCGCACCACGCGTGGCCATCATGGACAACGGCGCGCATAAGGCCGGCAGTCCAGAGGCGTGGGAGGCTGTGCATGCCGTTCCAGGGCTTGAAGACCTCTACATGCTGCACACGGCTGAGGATTCCGACGCCGCGCACAACAGCGCCGATGCGCTTATCGCAAACCTGAAGGGCGGCGCAGACGGCGCGTACTTCAAGGTTGTGGCCCGTGCCGACGGAAGCTTCAGCGTGACCAACACTCGCACCGGCGCGACGAAGCAATACGCGGCACGCTAGGTCGATCAATCCGAAGCGTGTATCGGATAATCGAGTGAAGCAGAGATTAATCGGAGGAGCTCGATGGGCGTGTCGCGTGCGTTTGACGAAAAACTGGATAAGCTGGCCGAGGTGGCCGTGCGTGTGGGGCTGGGCCTGCAGTCCGGGCAGGAGCTGGTGATGACGGCCTCGCTGGACTCGGTTGCCCTGGCGCGGCGCATCACCGAGCACGCGTATCGTGCTGGTGCTTCGCTGGTCACCACGCTTTACTCTGACGACGAGGCGACGCTGGCGCGCTACCACCACGCGCCGGACGCAAGCTTCGATCACGCGGCCAAGTGGCTCTACGATGGCATGGGCGCGGCCTTCAAGAGCGGTGCCTCGCGGCTGGCCATCGCAGGCGCCAATCCCTCGCTGCTCTCCAACGAAGATCCCGAAAAGGTGAGCCGCGCCAACCGCGCCGTGTCGCAGGCATACCGACCAGCGCTCGAACTCATCACGCGCCACGAGATCAACTGGACTATCGTGGCCTGTGCTACGCCCTCA
>DATMUN010000486.1:0-2679 GCA_035563895.1 Occallatibacter sp.
CGGCTCCCGCCGCCAGCGTCACCGTTCCCGAACCCATATAGCTCTTGCCCGCCACAAACCCCGTCACCGTAGTGTTGCCGCTCGCCGTCACCGTCAGCACCGTCGCCGGCGTCGATCCGCCGCTTTGCACCAGCAACCCGCCAGCGCCGCTGTTCGCCGTTCCGTTGATCACCACCGCATTCGAACCCGCACCCGCGTTGATAATCGTCTGGCCGTTCTGGTACATAATCTCGCGATCCAGCGAGTTCACCGCATCCGTCAGCCGCAGATAGTTGCTCGCATCCTTACGCAGCTTCCACTGCATCGTTCCCGAGTAATTCGCCAGCGCGTAAGCACCAACCTGATCCGCACTCGCTCCCGGCTTGATCACCAGGTCCTGCTCCGCCGCCGCTGCATTCGCAAGCGTGATCGTGTTGCCCGTAAACGTCGGCGAAGCCAGCGGCGCCAGGCTGCTCAACGCCACGCCCGAGTCCTGCACCTGCCCCACCGTCCCCGTATACGTCACCACATCGCCCGACACACTCGCAGTCGGTCCCGTCGTCAATCCAGTGCCCGCGCCCGCCAGCTGCTTGCCGCTGCTCTTGTATTCCGCACCGTTGCCCGTAGCCAGCAGCACTTCTCCACTGTTTGCCGTTCCCTTGATTCCATCCGTCGAGATCGGCTGAAATGCCAGGAAGGCCACGTCCACTTCGGTCAGCCCCGTACCGCTCCAACTTCCCGTGTTGAAGCCGAGCATCTGCCCCTGCACTGCCGAGGAAAGATTTAGCAGGCACGGGTCAGTCGAGTTCGGGCCGCCATCGAAGGTCCATGAACTCGTAAAGTTCAACGTGCAGGCCTGAATAACAGTGCTACCAGAGGTGGTCCACTCTGAGTACGTGACGCTCGCCGTACAGGTTGACGCACCCACGCAGCGTCCTTGCCACTGCACATACATCTTCGTGAGCGGGAAGCGCGTACCGATGCCCATATCCGGAATCCAGTTCGCACCGCCTGATTTCGTGCCGAAACCGGTCAAGGAGGTTCCGGTCACCTTCACATAGCTCTGCGAGATCTCCGTGCCTGTTGGATCGGGCGTGCAATTCTGTGTCGATGTCCAGCCTGATCCCCCGGTAAACGCGCCCAGCTTGCTGCACGTAATCACGAGGTCCTGAGCGTTCAAATACGGCGTCGTGGTGTTTCCGCTGTTTATCATCGAGCCGTCGAGTTGGCCGCTGGGATTGACCGGAGTAGGCTGCGAGACCAATCGCGATGCGGGTGCAGCCGCATTAGTTGCTACTGCGACGATTGTATTGTTGTAACCCTGATCCGGAGGATTTGTTACCAGCGTCGAAGTAGGGTAGGTCGGCAGCACGAGATTGTTATTGTTTCCGTAGACCAGCCAGTTCGATCCCGAGTCTGTATTGATGTAGCTGTTGTTGCCATAGAGAGTCGTTGTATTGAGGGGACCGCATTGAGTCCATGATCCCCCATGCATATAGTTCCCATTGCCACTCAAGCGAGAAATCTCGCCCTGGTTATTGGACCAGCACTCGTTATACGGCTCGATGAATTCCATATCTGCACTAGTCGCAGCGCTGAATCCCATCGAACCGTCGCTGAAGCTCCACAAACCTGTGGTGAAGGCATGACCGCCGCCATAGATCGAGAGATTGGTAAAGGTGCGGTGGCTGCCGTTATAGAGCACCACCGGGAAAATCGTGCCAACAATGTCTATCTCGCTGTAGGCTGAAGTGTCCGGTGTCCAGGCAAAGTAACTGGAGTTGTTCTTGTACGGTGGCGCTTCGACGATTCCGCCGTACATCTGCTGAATGACGACGTTTTTCATGTGCAGCGCATAAGGCTGCTGCTGAAAGAAGAACCCGCAAGAATGAGCCTGATTGGGTGTAGTTGAGTTTGCCTGCCCAATGGTCACGCGCTCAAACGCCCATCGATCGAGACCATCGATCATATTCGCCCCATCGCTGGCCGGAAAAGCAAAAGCGCAGTTTCCGAAGTACCACGGAGCCTGCATGGACGGAAGCCCGGTGATCGTCAGGTCAGTCATCAGTGTCGAAGTCGGCGCAGCCGCCACAGTGATGTGCGTATTGTCCACCACGCTGGCGATGGTCGAGCTCCAGCTCGCTCCCGTACTCGAAACAGCAAGCCCTACAAACATCGAGGCTGGAACCGAAGTAAACTGCCCACTGGGAACGTAGACGGTCGTGCTGCTCGCAGTGAACTGTGCGTTCGTGAACACCTCGTTATAACCGTTTGTAGGAGAAAACGGAGGCGTGGCCAGGGCTGTCGTGCCATACAGCACGCCCGATGTACGGTAAGGGAAGGTGTTGTTTCCTCCTGCTGCCGTTGCCGCAGCGTTCACTGTCACATCCACCAGCACCGTCATGTCGCTGGTGAGAATGCCTTCTGCCATCTGCTCGCTGCTGTCGGAGGTAGTAAACGCATCGCATCCGGGCTTCGTCACCACGTAGGTCAGAGCCTGTCCTGCGCCGATCAGTGGGACGCTGTGGCGATTCACATTGCACACCAGGAACGTAGCCGCTGGCAGGTAGACCGCCATTCCGTTGTTGCTGTTATTCGAATCATTGATAGCAGCCTGGATCGCTGCCGTGTCGTCCGTCATGCCGTCGCCCTTCGCGTTATACGGCGGAGCCATTACGTTGATCTGCGTGTTCACATTTG
>DATMUN010000487.1:0-2722 GCA_035563895.1 Occallatibacter sp.
TGCCAGTACTTCAAAGAGCATGAGCTGCTGAGCGGGTTCGAGTTCCGGTCGACGGTGCTGGGATATGTGCAGCGCGGCGCGGTGCCGACGTGCGCGGACCGGCTGCTGGGCACGCGGCTGGGCGCGGAGGCTGCGGAGCAGTTGATTGCAGGCAACTACGGTGTGCTGGTAGGCATGCACGCGGGACAGGTGATTACGACGCCGCTGGATGAGGTGGTGGCTGGGAAGAAGGCGCTGGATACCTGGTTTTTGAAGGCGGCGGAGGTGTTGGCGCGGTAACGGTATGGACTTGGAAGAAAATCACACAGGGCGCCGGATGGCGCCCTGTGTGATTTGATCTTGGATTATTGCAGATTGGGCGTTGGGATTTAGGGGTGCATGATCCACCAGAGCAGGGCTGAGGTGATGGCAGCGGCTCCGAGGACAGTGACGGCGAGGTGGGTCAGGCCGGGGTCGTTTGTGTTGAGCTTGACGGCTAACGATGGGACGGCCGGGTTCAGGATGCGGGGGTCGGCAAGGCTCATCCGCCGGTTGCTGTGATGGTGGAGACCATCGTGCAAACGCGAAGCTGGGAACCAGGTATTGGGCTTGAGAACGGTGAAGTATCCGGCTGGACCGAGGCTGAAGCCGCGGCGATTCACGGAACGAAGGATCTTCATGGGCATCCCTCCCTGAACCGATGGGCGCGGGTGCGGTTCCTGCCGAGGCGATCTGCGGCAAAGAAGCCGGGCAACATCGCGTTCATGAGTATTAGAGCATGATTTCTTGAAAAGCGTGGCGAGGTTCGGGGCTTGCTTTCCCAGGTCCGAACACACGGACCTGGGGCACCCATTTTTGTGGTGAGGATGCAGAGTAAAAGCGCTGTTGTGGCGGGTTTGTGGGCTTGGTATCCCCGGTCCCCAAAAGCGAGGGACCGGGGGCACCCGCTGTCCAGCTGCCTACCAGTCGGTAACGGCGGGAGAGCGTTCCGGTTCAGAATCATCGGCGTCTTCTTTTGTTGGAAATTTGTAGATGGTGCACATGGCATCAATCAAATCCCATGAATCGCCGGTCGCTAGCTGGCTCGCAAAAGTTATGGTTTTGCCTGCCGCCTCAAATCTGATCGCGTTCTGCATGCCCGCCTTGCCTCCGCTCCATTCGTCATACCGAAGATTCTCAATCGTTGAGTTAGGAAAGCTTTGGCGGAAGGTTGTGTAAGCAAAGAGTCGGCGCTGGATTTCTGTATCCGTCTCAGTGACGATCATCAATTCAGAAGAAAACAGCATGGACACAAGTCCATAGGCCGGGAAGAATCCTAGCGCGAGAATCACGATAAGGCGCAGGAACAGCCCTCCTAATGGGCTGCCATGCCGAACCGCAAATTGAATCTGAGTCAGTATTGGTGAGACTCCAGCACCAAACACAATCAGCAGCAAAAGTGCCGCTGAGAGCACAACGATCCAGTTCATTCCCGGACGCATAACCGCTTGCAACCGACCATCCGATTTGTCCATTTTGAGCGACATGCCGAAATGCCCTCTTCACGAACTGAGCGTTGTCTCCATTGTGCCCTCAGCCATGAAACGCCGTATCTCCTCTCAACTCTCTTAGGCGAAGGGGTTTTGGGCGCGGAGTTCGGCTACGATCTCTGATGCTGCGGCGCGGGCTTCGTCGGCGCGGTCGGGCGGGAAGCTGATGGCTCCGACGCGGGCGTGGCCGCCGCCTCCGTAGCGCTCGCAGATTTTGGCGAGGTTAACCATCTTCTCGGGGTCGGCTTTGGTCCAGGGGTTGGAGCCGACGGAGACCTTGGTGCGGAAGCTGGACTTCGAGAGGCCGATGGAGTACGTGGCCTGAGGGTGCAGGTAGTAGGGGATGAACTTGTTGTAGCCCTCGAGCTGGTGGTCGGTGATGTCGAAGAAGATGGTGCCGTCTTTCTCTGCGCTGCGCTCGCGGATGAGCTGGATGGCCTGCTGGTGGCGCTCGAGGAGCGGGGGCAGCAGGGGCGCGACGAAGTCCTGTTCGAGGACGGAGGCGAGTGGCATCTCCGTGAGCAGCGGGATGAGGCGCGGGATGAAGGCGGGGTCCTGAGTGGACTCGATGATGAGGGTGAGCTTCATGGCGGGGGCGGGCATTTCGACGGCCTGCTCGGGGCTGGCGTAGAGAGCGCCATCGACGATGTTGGCCCAGTGGATCATGTCGGCCATGGGCTCGGTGTTGAAGCCGAACTTTGTTGCGCCGATGTGGGCGAGGAACTTGGTGCAGGAGGTGTAGTCGGGGTCGAAGAACTTGCGGGTGCTGCCGATGGGGTCCTGCTGGGAGGCGAGGAAGTGCTGGTGATCGGCCTCGGTGAGGAAGGCGGACTGATGGTGGTCGAACCACCAGGTGATCTGTGGCGCGGCGGAGTACTTGAAGTCGACGATGGCGTTCTCGTCCCCGGTGAACTCGGACTCGTCGAAGAGCGCTCCGGCGCGGTGGACGAGGCCGTGGTACTCGTATGTGGCGGAGGGGCTGATGCACTCGCGATGGAAGCGTGTGAAGAGCGAGGCAGAGCAGGCTCCGTCGAAGCATTTGTCGTGATAGAAGACGCGGACGCGCACGAGTACACCGTTTCTTGAAGCGAAGTTGCCGAAAAGGCGAAAGATCAGGATCGAACGCGGGGGCCGTTGTGTCAAGGCACTGCGTGCAGCGTGCTGCTCGGCACTGCGTGCGGCGTACTGCTCGCTGGCCGCTCGCGGGGCAGTGG
>DATMUN010000488.1:0-5223 GCA_035563895.1 Occallatibacter sp.
GCCGCCGGATGCGGCGATGACGATGAGGGGCATGCGCTCGGCGCGGGCGCGATCGACGGCGCGGGCGATGGTTTCTCCGACGACGGCGCCCATGGAGCCGCCGATGAAGCTGTACTCCATGGCGCTGATGATGACGCGATGGTGCCCGAGCTGGCCGACGGCGTTGAGGATGGCGTCGTCGAGGCCGGTGTCGTGCTGTGCCTTTTTGAGGCGGGCCTTGTAGGGCTTAAGGTCGACGAAGTTCAACGGATCGGTGGAGCGGAGTCCGCCGTCGACGAGCTGGTAGCCGGGTTCGAGCAGAAGGTCGAGACGCTGGCGTGCACCCATCTTGAAGTGGTGACCACACTTGGGGCAGACGTTGAGGTTGGCCTCGAGATCAGCCTTGAAGAGGGTCTGGCGGCAGCCGTTGCACTTGGTCCAGAGGCCCTCGGTACGGACGCTCTTCTCTTCATCGGAAGGAGTGCTGGGGGACTCGAATTCGGTGTTTTCGCGCTTGAACCAGGACATAGCTCAGGCAATTGTAGAACAGGGGGCGGCTTTGAGGGGGGGCGAGAGAGGGGCGCAGGGAATCGGCGTATGGAGTGCTAACGGGAGGGCAGGTGCTTCGTCTTGTAAAATACCTACTCGTAGGTATTAATTTTGAAACGGAGACAACTTCCCAATGTTTCGAGTCTCGGAATCTCTATTGCTGCTCTGCCTGATCGCACTGTTCCAACTGACTACCCCGGGGGCTGGAAATGCCCAGATGCCGGGCCAAGCTGCCGCGCCTGCGATGAGCGGCTCCGCGGATGACGTAGAAGCCAGGCACGTGGCCGGACTGCCGGGCGTGAAGGCCAATGACAAGGGAAAGCTGGCGATCACGGCGGCCGGGCTCAGCTTCAGCGGCAAGTCCGGCGGTGCGGTGGTGCCTGCGAGCGAGATTGCCGCTGTTTCCACTGGCAACCAGCGGGTGGAGCTGTGGGGGACCAAGGGCAGACTGCTGCGGATGGCAATTCCGCAGGGAGGCGGGCTGGTGGCGGCGACCTTTCTGCACCACAAGGTGAACATGCTGACGGTGGAGTTTGAAGACGCGAAGGGCGGCTATCACGCGGCGGTCTTCTATGTGGCAGAGGAGGCGGCGCAGAAGGCGATGGAGCAGCTGGCATTGCGCCCGGTGCGGCATGAACGCACGGCGGAGCGATGCGCGGCGGGAACTCTTCGCCCGAACACGGTGCGGGTGCTGATGCCGGACTGGGGCGACGAGGCGGTTCCGGCGGCGTACCGGGCGCTGGTGTACGAGAAACTGGTGGACCGGCTGCTGGCGGCGAAGGGTGTCACGTATGTCTATCGCGACGGAGAGCAGGACGCGGACGACCAGTGCGCTGCCTACACGGTGGCGTTGAAGGCGACGGGCTACAAGGAGGGCAGCCAGGTGGCGAGGGCTTCGACGGGGCCGGTGGGGATGTTTGTGGGGACGACGCAGCTGAAGTTTGACGCTCGGATTACGAACGCGCGGACCGGCACGGAGTACCGGGTGGAGGCCAAGGCGACGGTTCGCGGAGAGACGGAGAGCATCAACGTGGCGAGTGCGGTGGCCAAGAAGGTGGTGAAGGACTTTGGCCATGCGCAGCAAGGTGTGGGCGGGCCCGCGGCGGCGGCAAGCACGCTGTGAGCGCTGTGTGGAACGCACGATGGGATTGCGGCGGCTGCTCGGCTGCCGCAGTACCATTGGGGAAGACCATGACTGCCCTGAAGCCCAACAAACACGCGCAGCGCACGCAGGCGACGCGCGAGCTGCTGCTGCGCGCGGCGAAGACCGTATTTGTCCGCGACGGGTATGAGGGCGCGGAACTGGGCGAGATCGCGAAGCTGGCGGGACGCACGAAGGGCGCGATCTATGCGCACTACAAGAGCAAGGAAGACCTGTTTCTTGCACTGATGGAGGAGAACCGGCGGCAGTACCGGGCGAAGATGGAAGAGCTGCTGGCGGGCTCGACCGGCACGGAACAGAACCGGGCGGCGTTCCGCAGCTTTTGCATGGATGTGGTGGAGGACCCGGTGTGGGCGATGCTGCTGCTGGAGTACAAGCTGTTTGCGATGCGGCATCCGGAGTCAAAGGCGCGGCTGGAGGAGATGATCGACGAGTCGTTCTCCGATGACTCTGAGAGACGATTTGGGCAGCTGCTTGGCTCGGCGGGGCGCGGGAAGGATGCGTTGAGCCGCGAGGCTGCGGTGCGCACGCTGATGCCGCTGCTCTCGACGCTGGCCGTGGAGGCTACGTTTGCGCCGAAGCTGCTGGATGCTGCTACGCGGCGGAAGGCGGCGGAGCGGGTCTTTGATGCGCTGTTGCCGGTGGGGAGTAAGTAGAGCGCGGCAGTCACCCTGGGGGGGACTTCAGCGGGGCGGGATGTTGGCGTTTCGATCTTTTGACTTTCAAGGATGGGGTTTTTGGGGGCACCCGACAAGCGCTAACAGAGTCGATGGACGATATCCCTCAGGGGCTAAAGCCCATCGGGTTTATGGTGATCAGCGGCACGACTGAAGTCGTGCCCTGTTACAGAGCGTTGTCGCGGCAGGGCTGGACGGCTCGGGGCTAAAGCCCCTTGCACTCTTCTTCGTGAGTGCTTGTGGGGGTGGACGCTGTCCCCCGGCTCAGTACCTGATGATTCTGTGCCGTTCGGGGGGCTTGGGGTGCAGTTGGATGGTGTGGGGCTGAGGGAGCGGGGGCATGGCAGATAAACTTGAAGAAAAGCTATGCTGACTGGACCTTACGCGCGGTGGATGTACGAGTGGGAAGAGCGGCTGACGACGCGCGATGAGAATCGCGTGGTGCGGCCGCTGGAATGGGGCTTTGAGTGGATCGAGCCTTTCATGGAGGCGCACGGCTACGCCAACGTGCTGCCGGGGCCGGAGGCGTTGCGCGATCCTGCTGCGGCCGAGGCTGCCATGGTGCGGATCAACGAGCTGATCATTCGGCATAGCGATGAGTTTTTCGGCTACGAGAGGCCTACGGACTTTCGGCTGGAGGAGCGGCATCCGGAGCTGTTTCCGACGAATGTGCGGCCGGAGACGCTGGCGCAGGATGCGGCGCTGAAGGAGCAGGCGGCGCAGGGGAAGCTGGACAAAGCGCGGTATCTCAGGTTCACGTCGCCGGAGCGGACTCCGCATGCGGAGAACGACATTGTTAATGCGCGGTGGTTCCCTGCCCCGGCGCATAAGGATCCGAAGCGGCCGAAGCAGGCGATTGTGGTGTTGCCGCAGTGGAATGCGGATGCCTTCAGCCACGATGCGCTGTGCAGGATCTTCAACAAGTTTGGCGTGTCGGGGTTGCGGCTCTCGATGCCGTATCACGATATTCGGCGGCCGGAGGAGCTGGAGCGCTCGGACTATGCGGTGAGCGCGAATATCGGGCGGACGCTCTCGGCGTGCAGGCAGGCGGTGGTGGATATACGCTGCTGCATTGACTGGCTGGAGGAGCAGGGCTACGAGGACTTTGGCGTGCTGGGGACGAGCCTGGGCTCGTGCTATGCGTTTCTGGCGAGCGCGCACGACAAGCGGATTCGCGTGAATGCGTTCAACCATGCGTCGACGGCGTTTGGCGATGTGGTGTGGGCGGGACAGAGCACGCGGCATATTCGCGGGGGGCTGGAGGAAGCGGGCCTGACGCAGGAGCGGCTGCGGGCGATGTGGGCCGGCATCAGTCCGGTGAGCTTCTACGACAAGATGGCCTCGGCGGAGGTGGACGGGAAGCGGAAGAAGGTTCAGCTGATTTATGCGGACTACGATTTGACGTTCCCGCGGGAGTACTCGCTGCAGGTGGTGGAGGCGTTTGAGCGTGTGGGGCTGAACTTCAAAGCGCGCGTGCTGCCATGCGGCCACTACACGACGGGCGAGACGCCGTATAAGTACATCGACGGCTGGTACCTGGGGTCGTTTGTGTGGCGGGCGTTCAAGGAGCTGCGCGAGGAGCGCGCGGCGGGGGCGCCGGTGGCGGTGGCGGAGGAAGAGGCAGTGATCAGCGGCCAGTGATCGGTAGTCAGTGGGTTCGTGATGGGCGGGGGCTTGGGCTTCAACTTATGGCCAGTTGCCTGCTTTGGGGTATGATCCTTATTCAAACAAGGCGCAAAACCCTGCTTTGCCTCCGAATGGTGAAAACCTGCTGCTTCGGTTGAGTACGCTTCCTCCTCGCACGTTGCGCACTATAAAGTGCTACCCCACAAGGCACGAACAGGACTGGCGGATCAAATGCGACACAAGTGCATCACGGTATTCTTCCTCGGAGTCATCGCGGTTGCCACGGCGTTTGCCGAGTCTGTGGATCTCTCGAATTACCGTCCGGTAGCAGTGGAGACGATCTCTTACGTCGATGTCCACTACCTGCATCCTGGCTCATCGTTTTTCGTGAAGCTCAAGATGCCCTGGACGGGGCAGGGGTGCTCCCTTTTCAACGGTCAGGTGCTGGAAGGGCGTGTCGAGCTTGCGCAGCGGCGAGGCAAGGGCCAAAAGGAATCCCTGTTGGCCGTCTCCTTTCCCAATGTTCAGTGCATGGGCAGCAAATCGAGGTTGAATCTCGTCTTGACCGCGATCGAATGGGACGCCGGTCTGACAGGAGTTCCGCACGTGCAGTATCCCAGCCTGGATCGCGGGCTGCTGCAATTCGGTAATGCGTCACAGACTGGCTTCAACTCGGATGGCGTTTCGATGATGGCTATCAGCGACCAGTTGAAGCATCTGGCTCCGCTCAAACCTGGTGACGTGCGGGGCCTGGATGGCGTGACGCTGGAGATTGGCAAAGGGCCAGGGCGGAGTTCGCTTCTGAGGTCAACGAAGCGCGACGTGTCTCTCGAAAAGGAAGCGATGCTCGTGCTTGAGCCGGAAAGCGTCGCGCTCGCCAACGGGTATGCCACAGACGTACCGCGATTGCTGAAGCCGCCCTCAGGCGGTGAGTTGGCAGAGGCAAATTCTCCGGCAGATGCCAACGCCGTGCCGAAGACTCCGCCGCCGCTGCCCATGCCGATCGAGTTTCAGTCATGTGAGCCGCCCGCCTGTGCTGAAGACCTGCCCTCAACGATCATCGAGGCGCAGGGGGCGCAGTCGAAGTCCATCGGAATCCTCGGCCTGGGCTATGCGCCGCGGCCGCAGCAGGGGATGGTCGACCTGAATGACGATGTGGCGGTTGGATGGCTCGGTCCGCGGCAGCTTCTTGTCGCCTTCAATCCGCACAAGCTCATCGTGCGTGACAAA
>DATMUN010000489.1:0-4982 GCA_035563895.1 Occallatibacter sp.
GCCGGAGGAGGATGCGGGGCTGAAGAAGAGCGCGGAGGCTGTGAAGGAACTCTGCGCAGTGATCAGCGTGTAGTTTGAGATGTTTTGCATGAGAGGAGCCGTCCCGCGGAGGACGGCTCCTTTTTTGCGCCCTTCGTCCTCCGTCGAAAGGTGGAGATTGAAGTCAACCGAGTAGTCGAAGACCATCGTGTTTGCCAGCAGGTACGTTCCAGAAGGAACTTCCCCCTCACTACCGGAACCCTGAATTGCGACAACACGATAGATGCAGCCGTTCTGTATGAAGAGCGTTTATCGCCGAAACGAAACGGTTGCGTGTGACACGTTGATCTTAGGAGAGCCAATGATTCGGAAGCTATTCGCCGCAACGGTTATCACGTTGTGGATCGGCCTGCTGTCAGCAAGTGCGCAAAGCAACTATGCCGTCGTGCGTGGGTCGGTCTTCGATCCGCAAGGGCGGCCTATTGCGGGCGCAGTTGTGCATGTGACATCGAACGGAACCGGGGTTGATCGCTTGGTCGAAGCGAACGCATCAGGGCTGTATGAGGTGGCGAGCCTTCGTCCCGGCACGTACCAGATCACCGTCGCGAGCAAAGGATTTGAGCAGGCGGTGCAGACGGTCGACCTGGAAGTGGGTCAGCAGGCCACTATCGACGTGCATCTCCATGTCGGCAGCGACCAGCAGACGGTGACCGTGGAATCGAGTGTGGAACTGCTGAAGACGCAGGATGCCAGTGTGGGCGAAGTGGTGGATCAGCGATCGGTCGATTCCCTTCCGCTGAATGGGCGCATGCTGATCGACCTGGTGTTGACGGTTCCGGGAGCGCACCTGAGCCACGGCGCGGCAACGGGCGATATGAGCGCGCTGTATTGGCGGCCGGGGCAGCGCTCAGCGGTGAGCATTGGGGGAAGCAGGCCGAATGCGAACTACTTTCTACTGGATGGCGCGACGAATACCGATCCAACCTTCAGCACGCAGAATCTGAGCGCATCGCCGGATGCAGTGCAGGAGTTCCAAGTGCAGACGGGGAGCTACTCGGCTGACATGGGCGGCGCGGGCGGCGGCCAGATCAACATCGTTACGCGCTCGGGAACGAGCCGCCTGCATGGTACGGCATACGAGTTTCTGCGTAACGGCGCAATGGATGCTCACTCGTTCAACCAGATGGGCGATGGGAATTTTCTGATCCAGAACAACTTTGGCGGTTCGGTTGGCGGGCCTGTGCCGCACAGCGGAAAGACGTTCTTCTTCCTCAACTACGAGGGTCTGCGCCACGTGCAGACAGACGTGATGATCGATACGGTTCCGACGGCAGCGGAGGCGGGAGGCGACTTTAGCCAGAGCGGGGTGAACATTTACGACCCGAACACAACGGCGTCGAATCCGAGCTACGATCCCACGCAGCCAATAAGCAAGACGAACCCGAAGTACATCCGGGAGCAGTTCAGCTATAACGACGTGGCGAATGTGATTCCGCCGAACCGGCTGACGCAGGCTGCCAGCATCATGCTGAACAAGTACACGCCGCAACCGAACGCGATGGACATGGGCGGCATGACGATGATGGGTCAGCCCACGGTGGTGGGCGCTGGGAATGACGCCAACAACTACATGGACCAGCGCAAGGAACACATGACGGACGATCAGGGTACGGCGCGCGTGGACCACACTTTTGCGAATGGCGATACGGCATTTGTGCGGTACTCCGTGGGCAGCGAGTACGGTTTTATGCCCTGGGGGATGCCGGGCTTCGGCATGTATCACCAGAACCTGTCGCAGCATCTGGCGCTGGCGTGGAATCGGGTGATTACGCCGCGACTTGTGAACTCGGCGACGGTGGCGATGTCTCGCCTGGCGATGGATCACACGACGGAGAGCGCCAGCAAGAATGACATCGTGGACGAACTGGGCATTACGGGGACGGGCTTTGGTGGAGCGAAGGCGTGGGGTGCGCCGTACTTCACCGTGCAGGGGTTCTCACCGCTTGGCGATAACTATCTGGGAACTCCGATGGAAGCCTGGGATACGGTGGTGGAAGGACGCGACACGCTGAACTGGCAGCTCGGCCGACACAGCGCGAAGTTTGGCGGCGCGTACCAGCGGTTCATCTGGCCGATGTGGGCCTTCTTCCAGAACCGCGGCTACTACCAGTACACGAACGGATTCACGACTGAGTACGCTCTGAATGACGGTAGCACCGGATCGTCGCTGGCGAGCTTCCTGCTTGGTCTTCCGGCGGCACGACAGGGACAGGCGGGCGTTCCGCAGATGAATCTGCGCCAGTGGTATGCGGATGCCTACGCGCAGGATGCGTGGCGGCTGACGACTACCACCACGCTGACGTACGGGCTGCGCTACGAGTACATGAGCCCGCTGGTGGATATTAACTATCCGAACAGCAACCTGGTGATCACGGACGGAACGCCGCAGGTCTTCATCGGCGGTCAGAATGGTTATCCGCGAGGACTCTGGTATGCCAATCACACCAACTTTGCGCCGCGGCTAGGGCTTGCACAGAGCATCCCGCATCTGGGCGTAGTGGCGCATCTGGCGTACGGCCTCTTCTACACGCCGGTGGACATGAACACGTGGTGCAACCAGCGGCACAATGTGCCCTACGTGTTTCCGATGACCTCGCAGAGCGACCCTTATCTGCCCAGCATCACGACGCTCAACTTCCCTTCTCCAGTGCTGGGTACGACGGTGGTCAGCTTTACTTCTCTGCAACTGCATGCTCCGGCCCAGTACGTCCAGCAATGGAGTGCTTCGCTTGAAAAGCAACTCGGTGCGTCCACGACGGTCGAGATTGGGTACCTGGGCGCGGGTGGATTCCATCTGCAGCGCTCGCACCTGATCAACAACGCACAGCCGGGAGCGGGATTGATTCAGCCGCGCCGGCCGCATCCGAAGATCAGCTTTGTGGACAACTCCGTTTTCCCGACGAACGTGACGGTGTCGAGTACAACGTTCCCGGTGAGCACGATCAACCTGCTCGAGAATACGTCGCAGAGCTGGTATGACGCGGGTTATGTGAACGTGCGCCGCCGCTATGCGAACGGGCTGAGCTTCCTGGCGAATTACACGTTTGCCAAGTCGCTGGAAAACGCTCCGGACTTCCGCTCGCCAATGTTCGAAGCGGCGATTCCGCAGAACAACGACGACCTGAACGCTGAGAAAGGACCGGCTTGCGACATTCGGCACCGGCTTGCGCTCAGCGCGGTGTATGAGCCGCCTGCCTACAACCGGAATCAGCTGACGCGCGCGGTGACACGGAACTGGCGCGGATCGCTGGTCTACCAGGCACAGACGGGCTTCCCGATGACGATCTCAGTGTTCGGCGATACGGCGAATGCGGGCACCGTGGTTGGCGAGAATCCGATCAGGGCAAACGTGACTGGAGAAAAGGTCTTCGGCTCAGGCACGCGGAAGGCGAGCACCTGGTTCAACCCCAGTGCGTTTTCTGCGCCCGCAGCCTATACCTACGGCGACTCGGGACGCAACTCGGTGTATGGACCAGGCATGCAGACGATGGACCTTGGCGTGGTGCGGGAGTTCAGCTTGAAGGAGAAGGCGCGGTTTGAAGCGCGCGCGGAGTTCTTCAACGCTCTGAACCACACCAACCTGGGCACGCCGAACCGCTTCGTGAATACGTCCTCGTTTGGCAGCATCACGGAGGCGTCTTCACCGGGGCGCGAGATCCAAGTGAGCGGACGCATCAGCTTCTAGGATCTGCGTTGCGCAGCATGTACGAAGAGGGGCGGCTTTGAGCCGCCCCTCTTTTATTGCGTCGTCAGCGTTTGAGAAAGGGTTCGACTGCGGCGTTTGCCTGCGGGGCGCACTGGCTGGGAGCCAAATGGCCGCATCCTATGATGATCTCCAATTGAGACTGAGGGACAAGCGCGCGCATCTTCATTCCGAGCTCCAGTGGCGTGATGTGGTCTTCTCTGCCCCAGACGATGAGAACCGGCATGCGGAGCTGGGGTAGAAGTTGATCGGTCACGTCCTGGCCGGCAAGCATGGTACCTAAGGCACGATGGATGACCCATGCGTTCTGACGGGAATGACGCAGGATGTCGCGCGCTATGAACTTGGGAATGTGCGGTGGGTTGGGCATGAGAAGCGCATCGAGCTGGTTCAACTCGTCGATGTTGCTGGGGGTAAACAGTGCCGTGTTCCACGAAGGCTTCGCGTAAAGGCCCGCGGAATCGAAGAGCATCAGGTGGCGAATGCGCTCGGGGTGATCAAAGGCAACGCGCTGGACGATCCAGCCACCCATGGACCAGCCACCCAGGTCGACTTGCTGGAGATGCATGGCGTCGAGGAAGCCGACGACGACCGAAGCCTCGCTGGGGATGGAATACGAAAAGTTGGCGGGCTGCTCGCTTTGGCCGTAGCCGGGTAGGTCCGGCAGGTACACGCGGTAGCCTGCACGGGTGAGGTATCCGGAGAGGTTTTCCCAGTCTTCGGCGCGTCCGCCAAGGCCGTGAATGAGAACAACAGGCTGGCCGGAGTCCGGGCCGAGAACGTAGTAGTGAACGCGATATCCGGAGACGGACACGGTGCGGCTATGGGCTCCGTTGAGACAAAAGCGGGCGGCGCCGTAGGCACGGAAGAAACTGACAGGGCGCAGCCAGAATGACACTGCGCCCAGGAGGACCACCAACAGAAGGAGATTGCCTATCCAGGTATACTGGCGCGAACGTTTCATCGAGCCTCTCCACTTTCAAGCTACCGGGTTTCAAGCTGCCGCGCACGCTGCCATGCGGCCTCAATGACACGAATCGTAACCGGATCGAGGGCCAGTGCGCTGTGACGCGTCCACTCATCGCGCTCTACCCAGCGGACGGCGGCGGCATCGGAGGAGGCCTGCAGATCGCCTCCCGTGATGCGGCAAAGGTAGTCGGCGATGACGTAGTGGTAGCGGACGCGGCCATCCTCGCGGTGGATACGGTCGAGCAGTTCGATGAGTTCCACTGGCTCGACG
>DATMUN010000490.1:0-2396 GCA_035563895.1 Occallatibacter sp.
GGGGCCGAAGCAGATTTCAGTGGTGCGCCACGGCGAGCAGACCTTCTACACGGCGCATTATTCATTTCAGGGACAGATCGGTTGCGCGAACTGCCACATCGATTCGACGTTCGACGGGTTGACGTGGGACCTTGAACCAGATGGTTTCGGAGTGGATATTGTGGACAATCGTCCGATCGAGGACCTGGTAGGAACAGAGCCCTACAAGTGGAACGGAGGCAATCCGAACCTTCCGACGGAATGTGGTCCGCGTACGGAGAAGTACTTCTGGCGGTCAGAGAACTACGACGATCTGACGTTGACTGACCTGGTCACGTATGTGCGTTCGATTTCACCGCGACCGAACCGTTGGCGCCAGCCACACGGAGAGTTGACGCCTGCGCAGGATCGAGGGAAGGCGCTGTTCGAGCGAGCGGTCGACAAGTTTGGCAATCCAATCGCAGAGGCAAACCGTTGCTCCTATTGCCACAGCGGGCCGAAAGGGACGAGCCAGAAGTCGTTCGATGTGGGCACGAAACGCGTGACCGATCGCTCTGGCCTGCTGGATACACCGCAACTGACGAACATTGGGTTGAGCGCGCCTTATCTGCATGACGGCTCAGCAGCAACGCTGGAGCAGATTTGGACGGTTTTCAATCCGGAAGACAAGCATGGCCGTACCAACGACCTGACGAAGGACGAGCTGAACGACTTGATCGAGTATCTGAGGACGCGATGATGAACAGTGTATGGAGTCGGATCGCGAGGGTGGTGGCTGCCGGATGTGTGGCGCTGGAGGCGCTGGCATTCGCCGCAACACCCGAGATGCCGCATTTCCGGTTTGAAAACTTCACGACCGCGAATGGGTTACCAGATAACCATGTGTACGCGGTGTTGGTGGATGGTGACCGCATCTGGGCCGGCACTGACAACGGTCTCGGTGTGTACGAAGACGGCAAGTGGAAGTCCTACACGACCGAGGATGGTCTCGCGCATCGCGCTGTGTTGTCGCTTGCGCTCGATAAGCGTACCGGCGATGTGTGGGCCGGAACGATGGCGGGCTTGAGCCGCGTCTCAAGCGGGCGTATCGATACGTTCACACAGTTGAACTCCGGGCTGAGCAACGACGTGGTCTACGGGGTGGCAGTCGAGGGAGAGCATGTGTGGGTAGCCACCGCCGCAGGCGGCTGCATGTTGAATCTCAAGACGAACCAATGGTCCCTCTATAACGAGCGCAATACTCCGATGAGCGAGATCTGGGTGTATGGAGTGGCTGCCACGCCGGAGAAGGTGTATTACGCGGTGTGGGGCAGTGGGCTGTTGGAGTTGAACCAGAAGACCGGGCTCTGGGATAAGTATGACGATCCCGACGGCGAGACAGAGATGGTGCTATTCAAAGACCAGGGGCTGATTCACGAGATCACTACGTCAGTCAGTTACGTGGACAAGGTGGCGTGGATTGCAACTTACTTTGGCGACAGCCGCTACGACGGGCGCTACTGGCACAACTTTCTGACCAAGGACAGCGGGCTTCCATCGAACTTCACCAACGTCGTGAAGGGCGTGGATGCGAATCGCGCATGGTTTGGTACAGACAAGGGCCTGGCCTACTACGACGGAACCAACTGGGCTGTTTATCGGCCTTCAATCGCAGATGGAAAGCCGGAGATGTCTGTGCGCGATGCACAGGGCAACGTAACCGAGGTGCCGGTTTCGACCGCGCCTTCGCATCACTACATTCTCAACATCGACTTTCAAGGCGACGATATCTGGGTGGCCACGGCCCGCGGATTGAGCCATGGAATACGGGAAAAATAAGGACAAGGAGCCATCATCATGATTGACTTTGCAGAAGCTTTGGAGGCAGTTGGACACGGACCGGTCCAGAAGCGCGCAATGACAAACCTCGACACGCTCAACGAGGCTTACGACTACGCGAAGCCGAGCTCATTCTCGCGCGGCATGCGCATCGACCTGAACGGGCTGGTGATTCTTTTGATCTCCGGTACGGCATCGATCGACGAAGAAGGCAGGAGTGTGCACATCGGCGACTTCCGCGCACAGCTGCGCCGCACCTACGACAACATTACCAAGCTGCTGGAAAGCGAGGGATGCACGTGGCACGATATCGTGCGCACCAGCTGCTATCTGCGCGATATCGACCGTGACTACGATGCGTTCAACGAAGAGCGCACGGCGTTCTTCAAGGAGCAGGGGCTCGACCCGCTGCCCGCTTCCACCGGCATCCAGGCACATCTCTGCCGGCCTGAACTGCTTATCGAGATCGAAGCGATCGCGATGTTCCGCACAGAGAAGGCAGCCGGCAACAAGGAGTAAGCGAGATGAGAACCGGATCGGTGTGGAGTTGTGCGTGCCTGCTTGCGGCGGGCACTGCACTCGCAATGGCGCAGGCTCCG
>DATMUN010000491.1:0-15255 GCA_035563895.1 Occallatibacter sp.
GGCAGGCCGGCAGGCAGATTCTCCGGCACGGGCGCGAGCACGTTGGGAGCAGTGTGCGCAACAGGGCCAGGCTCCTGGCCGAGCAGCAAGCGCATGGCGTTCTCGTTCTGCTCAATCTGCTGCTGAAGTTGTGGAACCTGCGCTGTTGCCGTGTAAAGCAGTTCCTCTGCCTGGCGCACATCCGATAGAGGCGAGTTGCCGCTCTTCTCCAGCGCACGCGTGAGCTCGACGGAGTCCTGGCGTACCTTGACGGCCTCGCGAGCAATCTCCAACTGCCGATCGAGAGCACGAAGTTCAATGTACGTAGTGGCCACCTGCTCGACGAGCGAGAGGCGCACGGCGCGCTGAGCCCACTGCTGTGCAAGCAGCTGATCGCGCGCGGCTTCAGTCTGCTTGCGGTAGAGACCCCAGAAGTCCGGTGTCCACGAAGCAGAGAGGCTGAGGCTGCCGATGGCAATGGGATTCGAGAGCGAACTGCCGAAGGGGTTCGACTCCAGGTGTGCGCCGACACCGGTGCCGCCCACGCTCACCTGCGGAAACTCTTGCGAGCGCGTGACGCGAAGCTGTGCGGCTGATTCCAGCACGCGGCGCGCAGCGATGCGCAGATCAAGATTATTAGCAAGCGCGGTGCGAATCAGATCCTGTAACTCTGGTTCGCGAAAGACTGCTGACCACTGCTCATCGCCTAGCGAGTCGCTGGTATTGCTTGCGATAGCCGCCTCGTCGGCTCCGCGATACGCGGGCGGCGCTGTAATCTGCGGACGCACATATTTCGGACCGAGATTACATCCGGCTACGGACAGCGCCGCCACCGTGACAGCAAGCACGAGGCCTGGATTTCGAAGTTGCGATGTCATGCCTGGCCTCCTTCGGACAGGGTCGTCAGGTCGCGATCGCCGGTATGGAGCGGCTCTGGCGGATGTGGGCAGTCCATCGACGTGTCCTTGCCGCCGCGGCGGAAGCGATGCGAGAGGTACTCGACCACCGAGAAGGTGACGGGGACCATGAGTATGCCGACGACGGTAGCGAGCGCCATGCCACCGATGACGACCGTGCCAAGAATGCGCCGCGAAGCAGAACCCGCACCAGTCGCCGTCCACAGCGGTAGGCAGCCAACGATGAATGCGAGGGCCGTCATAACGATGGGACGGAAGCGCAAGCGCGCAGCGTAAAGCGCGGAGTCGGAGATACATTCGCCGCTCTTGTACTTGAGAACAGCGAACTCGACGATGAGGATGGCGTTCTTTGCCGATAGGCCAATGAGCATGATGAGGCCTACGGTAGCGAAGATGTCGTTCTCATACGAACGCGCCAGCAATGCAAGATATGCGCCGAGAATCGCTACTGGCGTGCTCAGCAGCACGCTGAAAGGAAGTGTCCAGCTCTCGTAGAGAGCAGCGAGGATGAGGAAGACAAAGAGGATGGACAGTGCGAAGACCGCCCACGCAGGAACGCCCTGCGCAGCTTTGGCTTCCTGGAAGCTCATGCCTTGGTAGTCGAAGCCCATGCCCTGCGGCATCGTTTCGTGGAAGACCTCTTCGAGTGCAGCGCGAACCTGGCCGGAGCTATAGCCTGGCGCTCCAGCAATGTTCACCTGTGCGGCGTTGAACTCGTTGAAGCGCAGGATGAACTCCGGGCCGGTGATGGACCGGACATGGACGAGCGACGAGAGCGGCACCTGGCTGCCATTCGCGCTGCGCACGTAGAACTGATTGATGTTGTCGATCTTTGTGCGCGAGTCGCCTTCGGCCTCGACATAGGTCTGCCACTGACGGCCGAAGCGGTTGAAGTAGTTGACGAGATAGCCGCCCATGAAGGTCTGCATCGTCGCGTAAACGTTGTTAAGGTCTACCTGCTGTTGCAGCGCCTTCTCGCGGTCAACGTCTGCATAGAGTTGCGGAACCGCGGGAAGATAAGAGGGCACCGCCGCAGCAATCTCTTTGCGCTTTGAGAGCGCACCGAGATAGGCCATGAGGTTCTTCGACAAAAATGACGGATCGTCGTTGCCGGAGCGGTCTTCAACAATCATGGTAACGCCGCCCGACGTTCCGACGCCGGGAATAGCTGGCGGCGGAAAGCTGAAGGCAAGTCCGTCACTCACGCTTCCGAGTTGCTTAAGCAGGCTTCCCTGAATGTAGGCGAATTGCTCTTCTTTGGACTTTCGCGCCTCCCACGGCTTGAGCGAGACAAAGAAGAATGCCGTGTTGGTGCTCTGCGTCTGCGTAAGCAGGCTGAAACCATTCACCTGCACAACGCCGCCGATGCCGGGCGTGTTCAGCAGCGCATGCGTCACCTTCAGAGCCGCCGCGTCGGTCCGCTGCAAGCTGGCAGCATCCGGCAGCTGCATGGCGACAAACATATAGCCCTGATCTTCTGTCGGAATAAAGCCGGTGGGCAGCCGCGAACCGATGAACACAGCCAGCGCGGCGATAACACCGAGCGCGGCCATCGTTGCTCCGGATTTGTGGATGAGAACGCCGGATGCCGAGACGTACTTATCCGTCGTGCGATGGAAGACACGGTTGAACCATGCAAAGAAACGCGCAAGCGGGCCACGCTTCTGCTCTGCGCCGCGAGGCTTGAGCAACATGGCGGCAAGTGCCGGGCTAAGCGTGAGCGCATTAAAGGCCGAGATCATCACCGAAATGGCAATGGTGACGGCGAATTGCTGATACATGCGGCCCGTGATGCCGGGAATCGCCGCAGTAGGAATGAACACCGCCGCGAGAATAAGTGCGATGGCGACGACTGGGCCGCCGACCTCTTCCATAGCCTTCTCAGTGGCTTCGCGCGGCGACAGGCCTTCTTCAATGTGGTGCTCAACGGCTTCGACAACGATGATGGCGTCGTCGACAACGAGGCCGATGGCAAGCACAAGACCGAAGAGTGAGAGCGTATTGATCGAGAAGCCGAGCAGCGGAAACAAGACGAAGGTTCCGATGAGCGAAACCGGCACCGCCATCAGCGGAATCAGCGTTGCGCGCCAGCCTTGCAGGAAGAGGAAGACCACGAGGACAACGAGCACCAGCGCGATTACGAGCGTATAGACAATCTCGCGAATGCCCGCGGTAACCGCCTTGGTGGTGTCGAGGGGAATGTCATAGCGCAGGCCCGAAGGGAAGCTGTGCGAGAGCTCTTCGAGGCGCTGGCGAACAGCCTTCGCAGTCTCGACGGCATTCGAACCGGGCAACTGGTAGATGCCCATCATGCCCGCAGGACCACCGTTGTAACGTGCGGCCAGATCATAGGACTGCGATCCGAGCTCGACACGCGCAACGTCGCGGAGGTGAAGAATGGAGCCGTCAGGATTGGCGCGCAGAACGATGTTCTCGAACTCCGCGGGCGTGACGAGGCGGCCCTGCGTGCGCACAGTGTAGGTGAACTGCTGGCCAAGCGGTGCAGGCTCGCCACCGATCTTGCCGGCCGGGTTCACATTGTTCTGCGTGGTGAGCGCGCCGATGACTTCGGTCGCGGTAACGCCGAGTTGTGCAAGCTTGTCCGGATTAACCCAGATGCGTAGCGCGTATTGGCCGCCGAAGACCTGCACGCGGCTTACGCCTTTCACGCGCGTCAGCTGGTCCTGCAGATTGATGATGGCGTAGTTGGTAAGGAACTCATTGCTGTACTGACCGCCCGGCGCGTTCAGCCCAACGAGCATCAGCGGCGAGGTGAGCGACTTCTGCACCGTGACGCCGGCAGTATTCACCTCAGACGGAAGCTGCGGCTGCGCCTGCGAGACGCGCAACTGCGTGAGCACCTGGTCGATGTCGGGGTTCGACTTGACATCGAAGTCGACATAGACCGTGGCCTGCCCATTGTTGGCGCTCACCGAGTACATGTAGAGCATGTTGTCCACGCCGTTCATCTGCTGCTCAAGCGGCGTAGCAACTGCCTGTTGCAGCGTCCGGGCATCCGCGCCCGGATAGGTAGCCTGCACCATAATCTCTGGCGGAACAATGTCTGGATACTGCGCGGTAGGAAGATTGAACATCGACACCAGGCCGACTACGACCGTGACGATGGCGATAACAATGGCGACGATGGGCCGCCTGATAAAAAATTTCGACACCAGTTACCTCCCAGCCTGCGTGCTGCCGTTGGGCGTGGATGTGGCGGCAGCCGCAGAGGCAAGTGAAACCTCTGTGGGGGCGACGGGCACGCCTTCTCTGAGCTTCTGCAGGTTGTCAGTAATGACGCGCGTTCCGGGCTCAATGCCGCCGGTAACAACCCAGTTGGTGCCGTACTGCGCGCCTAGCATTACGTTAACGATGTGCGCCTTGCCGGAAGCATCGACAGTGGCCACCTGCTGAATGCCCTGCAACTCCTGCACGGCGACCTGCGGAACGAGCAACGCGTTCTGCGTGACATCCGTGGCCGCGCTCACGCGGCCAAACTGACCGGGACGAAGCAGGTTGCCGGGATTGGGAAATGCCGCCGCAATGCGGATTGCGCCGGTCTGCTGGTTCATCTGGCGATCGATGAAGACAATGCGGCCTTGATGCGGATAGACCGTACCGTCGGCAAGCGTAAGCGTGAGCGGCAGGTTGCCCGATGCCTTTAACAGATCGCCTCCGTGGCCTGCACGGCGCGTCAGGTCGAGATATTCGCTATCGCTGATAGAGAAGTACACCTTGATCGGATCGAGCTGCGAAACGGCGGTGAGAACTGACTGCGGGCTGACAAGATTGCCCACCTGCGTGCTGGCCAGGCCGGCGACGCCTGAGATCAGCGAACGCACTTCGGTGAATCCGAGATTGATTCGTGCCGTCGACACGTTCGCCTTGGCTGTGGCGATAGCAGCCTCGGCCTGCTTCACGGCAGCCTGCGCCTGCGCCTGCTGCTGCAGTTCGTTGTCGAGTTGGCTTTCCGCAATCGCGCGCTGGGCAACCATCGGCGTGTCGCGCTTCACGTTGATGTCTGCAAGCGTGAGCTGGGCGTGCGCCTGCGCAAGCTGTGCTTCAGCCTGGCCAAGTTGCCCTTGGGCCTGGTCAAGCGCTGCCTGAAAGGGACGTTGATCGATCTCAAAAAGGGCATCCCCCTTGCGCACCGCGGAGCCCTCGGTGTAATTCTGGCGGACAAGATATCCGGTGACCTGAGGCTGAATCTGCGCATTGACGTAGCCATCGAGTGTGCCAACCCATTCGCGCTTCAGGGCGATCTCAGACGGCTGCACGCGGACGACCGTAACGGGCATTGGCCCGCCAGGTCCGGGGCTTGCTGCATGCCCAGACTTGCAGCCGGTCAGCGCAAGAGCACCGGCCAGCGCCATCCCAGATGCGGCGGTAACGAGGAGAAGCGACTGAAACTGAGGAAGATGCGGGTGTTTCCGTTGCGGCATGGTGAACCTCGAGTGCACTGGCGGGGATAAAAACATACACGCATGTATGTAATGTGTGAGATTCTGGAGAGGGCGTGAACGATTCAGGAACAATTGCGGAAATAACAGAGCAGGCTGCCTGGGGGCAGACAAAGCAACGGCGATCGATTGAGACCCGCCACCAGCTTGTGAATGCAGCGCGAAAAATCTTCGCTCGCGACGGCTTTGCGCAGGCCCGCCTTGAAGACATCGCGGCCGAGGCCGGCAAAACGCGCGGCGCCTTCTACGCCCACTTTCAAGACAAGGAAGACGTGTTCTTCGCGATCTTCGAGGAGGACACTCGACGCGACAAGGAGCGGATCGTCAAGCTCTTGACTGCGGCGAAGACGCGCGCGGACCGCGTGGATGTACTGGCTAAGTACATGCTCGGAACATTAAAGGACGAGAGCCGTGTGCTGTTGAATCTCGAGTTCAAGGGATATGCCATCCGGCACCCGGACCGTGAGCAGCGATTGGACGCTCTGGTCTCAACAGCGAGCATGATCTGCACTCAATTAGGAGTGGACAGGGTAGTACCCGAGCTCGAAACGGATGACTTCGAGATCAAGAAGATACATTCCGCGGAGTTCGGAGCACTGATCGATGGGCTGGCAATTAATAGGCTCTTCAGCCCGTCCGCACTGGATGAAAAACGGACGCTGCGAATTCTGCGCGCGGGCATTCGAGAACTCCTTGACCATGCACGGCGCGAAGCTCTAGAGCACTCGAAGTCTACGCCTGCCGGACAACGCAAGAAGCGCTGACTGAGTCCATCGCCGACCGCTGCTTAATGCCCCGTTCAATCCAACCTGATAGCCGGTGTACCACCAGGCTCTCCTCATAGCTCCGGCTCCAATCGCACTGCAGGGGTCTGCCTTGGCGGCTCCAGTTGCGCTATCTATTATGAGAGCAGTTGCACAAGCCAAGTTGTTGCCAGCTTTACTTTCCGGCCTCGGACAGGTGAAATTGCTATGCAGAGTCGGCCAACTGTCCGGCGGCTCCTAAAGACCCCACGATGCCCATCAACCGTAGGCTGTTTCTTTCAACGCTGCTACCCTCTCTGGGCGGATTGGCACTTGGCCGTCTGCGCTGCGCTGCTGAAACACAGACTGCGCGTACACCTAATCCGCTTTCGTGGTTCACTGACGTGGCTTCGCGCTCGAACTTCAGCTACCGCACAAACAACGACTACACCGGGCGCAAGTATTTTCCGCAACCGATGTGCGGCGGCATAGCTGCGATCGACTACGACAACGACGGCTGGATGGATCTGTTCTTTACGAATGGAGCAAAGCTGCCGGAGCTCAAAAAGACAGGGCCGGAGTTTGCGAACTGCCTACTCAAAAACAACCTCGACGGAACATTTACGGATGTGACGGCCAAGGCAGGACTGGCAGGAATGGATCTCGGGTTCTGCTTTGGCGTAGCGGCGGCAGACTACGACAACGACGGCAATGCAGACTTGTTTATTGCCAACGCTGGGCGAAACGCGCTCTACCACAACAACGGCGATGGCACGTTTACGGATGTGACGGCCGGAAGCGGGTTGGACAAGAAACCGGAGAACCTGCTGAGCGTGGGAGCAGCGTGGTTCGACTTCGATAACGATGGCCTGCTCGATCTGATTGTGACCAACTACACGCACTGGACGCCGCAGACAGACAAGCAGTGCTTTATGGATGCGGCGCACGAGGAGTATTGCAGCCCGACGGTGTACAAGAGCGTGGCTTCGCGGCTCTATCGCAACCTGGGGCATGGCAAGTTTGAGGACGTGACCGAGGCCAGTGCGCTGGGGCGCGCACTGGGCAAAGGGATGGGCATCTCGATCGCGGACTTTAACGGCGATGGGTTGATGGATATCTTCATCGCCAATGACACGGAGCCGAACTTTCTTTTCCTCAATCAGGGCAACGGAACGTTCAAAGAGGTGGGGCTGGAATACGGCGTGGCCTACAACGCGCAAGGCGAAAGCGTGAGCGGCATGGGCTGCGACGCAAAGGACTTTGATAACGACGGCTGGGTAGACGTGGTCTACAACGACCTGCAAGGGCAGGTCTTCGGGCTGATGCGCAATGAAGGCGGCAAGTCATTTGCGGACATCACGTGGCCGAGCAAGCTGGGGAACCTGAGCCGCAATTTGTCGGGCTGGAGCATTGGGTTCGTCGACTACAACAACGACGGCTGGAAGGACATCTACTCCGCGAACGGCGACGTGGACAACCTGATTGCAAATGCACGGCAGCACGACGCAATGTTTCAAAACCTCAGCGGCAAAACGTTGCGCGACGCGAGCGCAGAGATGGGGCCGGACTTCAACGTGGCAGGCTTTCAGCGTGGGGCGGCATTCGTGGACCTGAACAACGACGGCTACATGGACCTGGTGGTGACGTCGCTGGGCGAGCGGCCGCGCATCCTGATGAATAACGCGCTCGAGAAGAATCACTGGTTGCTGCTGGACCTGCGCGGAACCAAGAGCAATCGCGATGCGATTGGGGCGACGGTGAAGCTGGTGACGGCATCAGGACGCACGTTGTATAACCACGTGAATCCGAGCGTGGGCTTTATGTCATCGAGTGACAGGCGGGTGCATTTTGGACTTGGCGCAGAGGCGAAGATCGAGGCGGTAGAGATCCGCTGGCCGAGCGGGATTGTGCAGCGGATTAAGCACCCGGCGGTGGATCAGATCCTCAGGGTCGAGGAAGCGGAACTGGCGAAGTAGGGGGCAGAAGAAGCCGAGCCCGCTGATGGAAGCAGCGCGACAGCGTGGCAGAACGCAGTACTCGTTGCAAATTGATCGACATGCAGTCGCGAAAAGTGTAGTCGAAGAACCCCTCGAAATTCGCGACAAGACGTGGCCTTCGTGCAGCAGGAGTTCTTCGCGTGAGACTATCCGCGAAAGGACTTTCGACGCTGGCTCGGGGCTTTCGAGGTGCTGTCGCGCACGATAAGTTCTAGTCCAACCATAATTTTCCGTCCAGGTTTGTGCGGTGACTCGCGCAACTGCATAAGCTCACGGAGATATTTGCGCGCCATATCCTGGCGGGAGAGGCGCAGGGTGGTCATAGCAGGTTCGACGAGCGTGCAGAGAGCGATGTCGTCGAGGCCGATGACAGAGAAGTCCTCGGGAACAGAGCGACGATGGCTGCGCAGAGCGCGGATAGCGCCGAGAGCCGACATGTCGTTGGCACAGAGCACTGCTGTGCAGGAAGGTGCCTGCACGAGGACACGCTCCATCGCGTAGTAGCCGCCCTCAAGCTGGAACTCGGCGTTTACTATGGCCTGCTCCAGGATTGGGAGCTTATTTGCGGCCATGGCCTCACGGAAGCTGTTGGTGCGGGCAACACTGATGCGTTCCTCCCCCTTTCCGCCGAGGAAGCCGATATGACGATGGCCGAGACCAATCAGATGGGCAATGGCTGCGGTCATTCCAGGGGTGGCATCTACGGCAATGTCGCTCACACCTGGTTCTGACTGCAGACGATTGAGGGTAACGAGGGGAATACGATTACGCAGCATGGTCTCGTATGAGCGGGTCCCTATCTCGGAATCGAGCAGAGCGATACCCTCGACGCCGCGCATGAGCATGCGGCGAACACACTGCTGAATCTGCACCGGGGAATGATCGGTGAAGGCGAGCATCATGTCCTGGCCGTGCTCGACCACCTCGCGCTCGAAGTGCTTTACGAAGTCTGCGAAGAAGGGATTGGAGAGTTCAGGGACGATCAGGCCGAAGATGCCGCTCTTACCGGATTTAAGCGCCGTACCGGTTGTGTTGGGAATGTAGTTGAGGTCGCGAATGATGGACTGCACGCGCTGGGCGGTGGTGGGATCGACGAGTGGCGAGTCGTGAAGGACACGCGAGATCGTGGCGATGGAGACACCGGCGATACGGGCGACATCCCTCATCTTGAGGGGTCCGAATAACCTCTCAGAGAAATGCGTTCTTGTACGTTTACCCATCGCAAATGCCAAATGATACGGATTACATTATAGCATCGATGACGGACTAAAGACAGGACGAGAAAGCGATTTCCCGCATGCGAAGCGAGAGCGACAGAGAAAAGCGGAGTCTGAGCGGCAGCACAGATAGTGCGGCGTGCACATCGCAAAGCCGATGGAAGGAGAGTCCCGCAGAGAGTGTAACAGTGCATGTTGCACGTTCTTTTGGCAAACCCGGTGCCAGGCAACTCGGGCTCTCCGAAAACATGTTCGGTAAGGTGAGGCGAGGGATAACTGCAGGTAAGGACTGGTGCTCCAGAGGCAGAATCTTTTGCCGTTGACAATGCGGCGAGGGTGGGGATAGATTCTGTAGCGTCTCAAATGTAACGGTTTCCATTGCACGCAGTCAGCCTGAAATACACCGGGTGTACATCCCTTGTTTTGCTGCTGCAAACCATTACATGGAGATAGGTCTCAGGGGTAGTGATGCGGGCAGTCGGTACGCTGAGGTGTTTCAGCCCGCAGGTCAAGGTGGTCCAGCCTGTAGCCGTAATGGGGTTGCTGCAGAGGGCAAAAGGCGACAGTACGATTCCGAGAAGTACATCCTTTTTTTTAAAAACAAGCACAAGACTGGTTGCTTTTCACGGTAGCGAGTGAATTCCAAAACATTGACGGCCGCGGGATACCAAACAGCGGCTGAGAGTTCGCGGAAGTCGTGAATGTATGAGTCCTGCTGGACTGATCATCCAGCGGGAGGAATAAGAATTGCCCGGCGAGAGTGCTCGTTACTCAGAGCCAGAGCAAGCGAACAGAAGTTGCAATACAAGGAGACACTATGAGAAGCAGGTGCAATCTGCTCCTAACGATACTGTTGGGACTGTTTCTGATTGCCGTGACGCATCGAGGTCAAGCACAGGATGTAAATGCCTCTCTGAGCGGTACGGTGACGGATCCGAGCGGCGCCGTCATCCCTGGCGCCAAATTGATGCTTACAAATGTGGGAACTGGGTTCAAGTCCAGCTTCGTTTCGGACGCAGGCGGCGAATATGTTTTCCGCAACCTGACACCCGGCAAGTACGAGCTCATGGTTACAGCCACTGGGTTCAAGTCGACAACGCAGAAAGGCATTGAGCTGGCAGTGAACCAGGCAGCTCGCATCGAGGTGCACCTGGCCCTCGGCAAGGCCGACGAAACGGTGGAAGTGATTGGCGACGCTTCGCTGATCAACTACGAGAACCAGACACTGGAAGGCGGCGTGAGCCCGGAGACACTGCAGTCGTTTCCGCTGGTGGTTTCAGGCGCGCCACGCTCGTCGGTTGCGGTAGCGACGATGATGCCGGGCGTCACCTCTGCCGGTGGCAACAACGCATTCAACGCGCGTATCAACGGCGGCATCATCACCGGCGACGAAGCGATTGTCGACGGCGTGACCACTTCGGAAGGCTTCATGAACCAGTCGGGCATGGTGGCTCTGCAAACCGACTTTGGTATGTCGCCTGATATTACGAGCGAAGTGAAGGTGCTGACAGCGAACTATGACGCGCAGTATGGCAACACGACTTCAGGCCAGCTGATTATTCAGACCAAGAGCGGCGGCGAGAAATTCCACGGCGCAGCGTATGAGTACAACCGCAACGACTACTTCAACTCGACGCCGTATGGCACGGTGCCAGGAAGCAAGAAGCCTTACGACAAAGAGAATGACTACGGCGCGAACATCGGCGGCCCCATCTGGCTGCCGAAGTTGCACGGTACATCCTCGTTTGTGAAGGGCTACTTCTACTTCAACTGGGAAGGTTTCAAGGACCACGGCGGATCGAATCCAGCGCCGATCTCAATTGCATCGGTCAAGGCGCGCGCTGGTGACTTCAGCAATTGGGGAAGCCAGCTCTGGTATCCGAACGACCCGACAAAGTACGGTGTGGATGCAGGTACAGCGATTGCGTATAACGGCACGACGAACCTGATCAATCCAGCGTATGAGGATCCGATTGCCGCGGCATATCTTGCCGCACTGCCGGCACCGACCAACGATCTGGAGACGAGCAATTACGCGATCAAGGCCGGAGGCGAGGGCTCGCTAACCAACAGCGAAAATGTGTACTTTGCCCGCGCCGACCTGAACATCGGACAGAAGGACCACCTGTACTACACCTACTGGTGGCAGTACAGCGGCGTTAACACCGCGAGCAATCTTCCGAAGGAACTCTCTGATGCATCGCCTGCCAGTCCTGAGAACGCGCCGATTCAGCGCCTGAACTGGGAGCACATGTTGAACAACAACATGACCAACCACTTCAGCTTCGGATACCTGAACCGCAACGAGGGCTACTATGCGCTGAACGGCAATACGACGCTGCCGCATGTCTCGGGCGTTTCAGATCCAACGCAGGCGCCAGCCATGCAGTTCTCGAACTACGCAAACTTCGGCAGCACGAATCCGAAGGACTCCAAGGATGACGTAACGACTCGCGGAACATATGGGTTGACGGACGTCTTTACCTACGTCCACGGGAAGCACACCTTCAAGGGTGGCTTCGAGTGGAAGAAGGCCGGAACGGCGATCCACACGTACAACTCAACCGGCGGAGCGTTCGACTTTAGCGAAGATACGACGAGCAACAAGGCAACGAATGACTCGGGCGATGACATGGCGTCGTTCTTTCTGGGAGCGACTAGTTCTGCCACGACCAACTTCTACAACGTGAGGGCAGAGTATCCACGACAGTATGGCTACGCGGTTCACTTTGGTGACTCATGGCGCGTGACGCCCCGCTTCACAGCGAATCTGAGCATGCGCTGGGACTACATCACGCCGTTCGCAGAGAAGTTCAACAACCTGTCATTCTTCGATCCGACCGGTACGAATTCAGGCGCAGGAGGCCTGCCCGGGCGGCTGGCATTTGCAGGATCGAAGTGGGGCAACGCAAGCTACGGCAAGCCTTATCCTGAGGTTCCCTTCAAAGCTGCGTGGGCTCCGCGCGTGGGCTTTGCCTACACACTCAATGACAAGACCGTCGTGCGTGCTGGCTACGGCATCTACTACGGTCAGGCCTTCTATCCCGGCTGGGATGGCGGCATGAGCCAGGACGGTTTCAACAAGACGGTGACCGTAAACCAAGTGCAGAGCGGTAACTTCCAAGTGCCGGCACTTTATCTGCAGGATGGCTTCTCTACCGCGCAGATTGGCTCGACGGCGTCAAACATCGATTCGACGTTCGACAACGGCAAATCACCTTCGAAATACCGCCCTCTGGACGGCAACAAGCGGCCTTACTCGCAGATGTGGAGCATGACCGTTGAGCGTCAGTTGCCAAGCGGTTTCTTCCTGCAAGTGTCTTATGTGGGCACGAAGGGCACGCATCTGCCTTCGAGCCTTAGCCCATTGAACGTGCTCAACCCGAACAACCCGACTGTGGTGGCTCTGGGTTCGCACCTCAACGACACCTGGACGACAGGGAATGCGTACAACATCCCAGAGCCTTACACGGGGTGGGCAGACCAGATCACAACCGTAGGGTCCTGTAACCCAACCTACGCGCAGGCGATCATCCAGTATCCACAGTACTGCGGCGTCTTGCAGGGGCAGAACGAGGAGCACGGCACGTCGATCTACAACTCGTTCCAGGGTAAGCTCGAGCGGCGACTGTCGCACGGAATGTACCTGCTGGGCACGACCACCATTCAGAAGATGTACACCGACGCTTCGGACACCGTGCAATCCGGCAACACGCATGGCACAGGCAATCAGGGCAACAACGGCCAGTTCTCTCCGTATGCGGAAAAGCCTCGTGCATGGGCGATTGTGCCGGACAACGTTCCTGTCACGGTGCAGTTGTCTGTTGTGTACGATCTGCCGTTCGGAAAGGGCAAGCAGTTCATGAATCACGGTGGACTGCAGGACACAATCCTCGGTGGATGGCAGGTGACTCCGCTCTTCCACTACGACTACGGCACGCCGTACTCGTTCTACTCGTCGGCATGCAACATCAACGGCTACATGCGTCAGGGCTGTGTTCCGGGCATTATCCCCGGGCAGACGGTGCAGCCGCATGGACGCAACGGATTCAATCCCGCCAGCGGTGGAACGTACTTCAACGTGAACGCGTTTGAATCCTCGTCGGCCTTCAGTGCCTATGGCTACACAGGCACCGGTAAAGCAGTGGAGTCGATCTATGGTCCTTCGTACAAGAACATCGATATCTCGTTTGCGAAGGACACGTCGATTATGGAGAAGGCGCACTTCAAGTTTGGTGCCAACTTCTTCAACGCGATTAACAACCATGCCCTGATTGCTTCGCAGGGCGGCAACTACGGCGGACCGTCGGTAGCTTTCCACACCGATGTTTCCAACAGCAACTTCGGCACCTGGAGTGGCGGCGTTAGCAATCCACGCACCATCCAGTTCTATGGACGCCTGGAGTTCTAACAAAGTGACGGTGCAATAAACTTCCTCCGCGTCATCCGGCTGGGACGTAATCCATCCGGATGACGCTACTTTTTCGCTTCGACACAACGCATGGATTGAACACTGAAGCGTGCCAACTTTTCTTGCAGCCTTCGCTGCTACGGCAGCGACACTCTATTTTTGCGGAGCGGACGGGGTATGCAGTCGCTTGTAGATCTGGACTTCATCGCGCGCCGCTGCTTCTTGCCCAAGCTTGTGGTACACCCGTGCAAGCGCCATGTGCGGCTCAGGGTACGCGGCATCGAGCTGCGCGGCCCGCTTGAGCTCAGTCACGGCATCATCGAGTCGATTGCCATCTTCGAGAACAGTCCCCAACTGAAAGTGCACCTGCGGCAGTGCGGAATCGAGCCGGATGGCCTCGCGCAAATGCGTTTCAGCGTCGGCGTCCTGATTGAGAAACTGCTCAGTGATGGCGAGATTGAGATAGGGCCACGGCGAAGGATGCGGAGCGGACCGATCGAGCTCGATGGCCTTCTTGAAACTCTCAACGGCCTGTGCGTTTTGATTCTGGTAGTAATACACGAGACCGAGGTTGTCGTACGCGCGCGCCATCGTGGGATCAAGCGCAATGGCCTGCTGAAATCGGCGCAGAGCAGAGGGGTAGAGATGCCCGTCGTAATCGAGCCGGCCGAGCCAGTAGACGTAGAGCGCGCTGGCTGGATCAGCGGCGGCAAGCTTCTCCAACTGCTGCCGAGCCCAATCGGGGCGCTTGATGGATACGTAGGCCATGGCCAGCGAAAATTGAAGCTTTGGATCGAGCGGTACGATGGCCTTGGACTTGTTCCACGCAACGGCGGCGCTCATGGCGTCCTGGTTCTCGAGATAGATGCTGCCGATCCAGACAAGCAGCGCAGCGGCGCGGCGCGAGTGCGGATCGATATTGATCTCGTCGAGAAGAAGGCGCTCTGCCGTAGCATAGTCGTGCGCATCGACGGCATGTTGCACGCGGCCGGCAAAAGCGGGGTCGATCCCAGAGGGAGCGATAGGCGCCTGTGCCGCCGGCGTTTCACTGCCCGGCAACTGGGCAGCGCTTCCAAAGACCTGCAGTGGCAGCGAGGCCGCTGCCACAACGGATAGCAAGAGCTTTGCACCAGTTGCTGGATTCATGGAGAAGAGTGTAATGGAGGCACGCAGCAAACGGACAGCTTTTGGCGCACTGGCACTGAGGTTGCTCCTCTTCGCTGCCGCAGCGCCTGGGGCACAGCCTCGCTCAGCCGTGCACGAGAGGCAGCTACTTGCGATTCAGCAGAAGATTGAAGCGGGCGACCTAGTCGGAGCGCGTGAACTGCTGCATTCCGCGCAGACGAATTATCCCAATGACGGCGGGATCGAAAACCTGCTCGGCATAATCGAGATCCAACAGGGACACACGGCGGCGGCGCGCGATGCGTTTCGCGCAGCAGTGCGACACAGCCCGCGGCTGGAGAGCGCACTGATGAATCTAAGCCGCATCGAGATGCAGTCTGCGGTGACAGACAAGGCAGCACGTGCA
>DATMUN010000492.1:0-3031 GCA_035563895.1 Occallatibacter sp.
CTCTTGCGGGCTGCACAATCGCTATGGACACCCGCGCGAACAGGTATTGGACGAGTTGCGGCAGGCGAAGGTACAGACGCTGAGTACGGATACGCAGGGCGCGGTGTGCTTTGCGCTGGATGGTAGAACGGTGACGGCGGAGACGGGTTGCGGAGTGCGCTAGAAGCGCATGCGCATGCCGAACTCGAACTGACGCGGGCGGTAGTAGTCTGTGGCGCTGACGTTGAGGGGCTGACCGAACTCGGTCTGGCCGGACTTCAAGCCGGTGAGGTAGTGCAGCGAGGGCAAACCGCCGCTCAGCGTACCGGCGCTCATGGAATAGCCCACGGTCTCAAGCTCGGTTACGTTCTGGTGATTGAAGAGATTGAAGGTCTCGGCGAGCAGCTCGAGCTCGCGCATTTCGCCGAGAGAGAAGCGTTTGGCGAGACGGAGGTCGGCCTTCCATGTGGCCGGATAGCGAAAGGTGTTGCGACCGACACCGTAGACGCGGTTATCGCCGCCGTAGCCGTTCATGCCGGTTCCGAGGCCCTGGATCAACGCGCCGGACGCTGTGAACTCCTTGGGCAGCGCGCTGGATGTGCGCATGGTGTACGGCAGGCCGCTGCGGAATGAACCGACGCTGGACAACCGCCAGCCGTTGACGAGACGGCTGGCCCAGAGCTGCGAACGCCAGCGCGGCTGCCAGACGAAAGCGAGCGAGGCGGAGTGGCGCACGTCCAGATCGCTGGCGCCGTATTCTGCCGAACGGTCAGTGGGATCAAGCAGGCTGGGGCGGGTGAAGGTCACACTGTCGTCGGGATTCCAGTCCATGGCATGGGCGTAGGTGTATTGGGCGTGGAGGGTGAGACCGCTTCGGCCTGAGCGCGTGAAGCGCAACGATGCGGCCTCGTAAGTGGAGTTGGCGCTGCTGAAGATTTCGCCGATCTGCTGGTAGTTGCTGTTGATGCGTCCGGCGGTACCTATGGCAGTGGGCCACAGCGCGTAGAGCGGGACGGTGATCTGAGGTGTCTTGATTGGGCCGGTGCCGTTGCCATCGACAACGGTGTAGGTGATGGTGCCGGGGTTTACGGATGTGTCGACGTTGGCATCGAAGAGAACGGGCAAACGGCGCGAGAGGCTGACGGCGACGTCAGCCGCAAGGCGGATATGGCCGGGCATTGCCTGCTCGATGGAGGCTGCGGCCTGGTGGACAGCGCCGTTGCGAAAGCCGGGTGCGAATTCAACGGCGTCTGGCTTGACGGAGGAGGCGGGCTCGCCCGCGAGCACGTACGGAAAAGCCGGTGCTCCACCGCCATACAAGTTGTCTGTGGGGCGCAGGAGGTACTTCAGGTCGCCCTTGGGCGACCCGGTCTGCGTGAGCGCGGTTTCAAGCGTGGCATTGGGTGTGCGACTGAAGTAGAGGCCGTAGCCGAGGCGGAAGGTTGGCGCATTGCGGCTGCCCGTGCTCCAGGCGAGACCGGCGTGCGGGCCCCACTCGCCGCTGAACGATGGCATGCGGCCGGCGAGCGGGAGATCGGGGTTGGCGAGCCACGCGATGGCGGGCGGAGCCTGCTCGAGCTCCCAGCGCATGGCGATGGAGAGATTCAACTGGTGGCTGGCTTGCCGCTGCAGGGCAATGTCGCCGGACCAGTCGTTGGTCTGCAGCCACCAGCGGCTGGGGCCCAGCGTCTGCGTGTAATGCGAGTAGCAGGGCAGGTAGCCGAGACCGTGGAGAACCTGATCGGCATCGCGCCATGCCTTTCCCGTTTGGTCGCAGTTGTGGGGCTCAAAAGAGTTGAGCTGCGCATTGAGCCCGAAGGCGGCAAAGGCCAACACATCAGAGACGAAGTTCTCGACCTGCGAGTAGGTATAGGTGCCGGTCTGGTTGCGCAGGAAGGTTGTGGTGTCCGAGTTGTGGCTGAGCTCGAGGCCAGCGCGGAGTTGAGTCTTGCCGTGGACCCAGGCGATTTGCTGCTGCAGCTTGTACATGCGCTCGGCTGGATAGCTGCCCGGGCCGAAGCGTGAGGGGTTGCCGATGGTGAAGCCATTGCTCGAGTCGATGACCATCTGCGGCAGGCGGCCCCAGGAGCTGATGTTGAGCATCTGCTCAAAGGCGGTGGGTGTCTCGGGCGAGTGGCTCAGATCGTGGTGCCCGAAGGCGGCCTGCGTGACAGCGATGAGGGCGGGCGACAGGCTCTGCTCCCAGCGCGCCATCAGCCACTGCTCCTGCGAGCGGCTCTGGCCATAGCTACGTGTGCCATAAGACTCGGCGGCGCGGGTGAGTCCGCCGCCGGGGGCGTTACGATCGAGGACGGAGGTCTCTGCCATGAAGCGGGAGTGCGGCGTGGCAGAACCGTCGATGCGGCCGAAGCCGGTCCAGCGCGTGACGGTGCGGGAAGCAGGCCCGAGCAGGCCGTCGAGCGTTTCCAGCATGGTGGAGTAGGCGGCGATTCCCTCCCCCACAGGGTTTGCGCTGCTGAGGCCGAGGCGCGCGGCGAGCACTTGCGCCTGGTCGTTGGATGGCTGGGCGAAGAAGTTCTCGGCATGCTTGACCATTGAGATGCCGGGGTAGTTGCGATATTCGCCGTTGAACGAGGCAAACCAGTGGAGATGCGTACGGGCGATGCGGCCGCCGGCATCGAGGGTCCACAGGGCGTCATGATCGGCTGGGGTGAGGGGCAGACCGGCAAACTGCGGAACTGAGTTGGATGTGGCGGGGGCAGTCTCCTGCGTCCATTCAGTGGTTGGGTTTTGTGCGTTCCAGAGCTCCTGACGGACGATCAAGGATGCCTGTCCGTGCAGGGCATCGCCGCCGCCTGCGGTTTCGACGTGCACGCGGTTGCTGGAGCCGGTGGCTGTCTGGACCTCGCGCAGGGTTGTCTCGCCGGAGCCCGGGCCGAGGAGAGAGGCGCTGCGCCCCTGTTGGCGGCCGGAGGTGCGGGCGCCAAAGGGGAGGCGGGTATCCATGCCATCGACAACGATGCTCGAGGGAACGGTGCGGCCTGCCGCGGCCTGAGCGTCTTCGCGGCTGTCGTCGGGGGCGGTGGAGAGC
>DATMUN010000493.1:0-3807 GCA_035563895.1 Occallatibacter sp.
CCCGCTCAGTTCACCGCGCGCTTCGGCCCCACGGCCGAGCAGTACGAGGCCGTGCTGCGCTTCGCAAAGAGCTACGGGCTTGAAGTCGTGGGCGGCTCGCGCGATGGCATGGATGTCCAGGTGAAGGGAACCGTCGCCGCCATTGAAACTGCGCTGCACGTTTCCATGCGCGTCTATCAGCACCCCACAGAGAACCGCACCTTCTACGCGCCCGACGCCGAGCCCACGCTCGACCTTCCCTTCAATCTCTGGCATATCTCCGGGCTCGACAATTACTCGATGCCGCGTCCGCTGTACTCCACGCGAGAAAGCTTCGCCGCCGCTCACGGCATCGCATCGCAGGCCGTTGTCGCCCACGCCACCACGGGCTCCGGCCCCTCAGCCTCTTATCTCGGCAGCGACATGCGCGCCGCCTATTACGGCTCCGGTTCGCTCACCGGCGCAGGCCAGAATCTCGGTCTTCTCGAGTTCGTCGGAACCAACCTCAACGATGTCACGACGTATTACAAGAACGCCGGTCAAACCAACTCTGTGCCTGTCTGGCAGATCTCGACCGATGGCATCAGCACCACCTGCAATTACTCATCCGGCTGCGACGACACCGAGCAGACCCTCGACATCACTCAAGCGCTCGGCATGGCGCCCGGCCTTTCCAGCCTTGTGCTCTACGTGGGCCGCAGCGATACCGCCATACTCGCCGCCATGACTACACACTCCCCATTGCCCACCACCATTGGTTGCTCGTGGGGCTGGACGCCGGTCGATCCCACAGCGCTCGATCCCTATTTCCAGAAGATGGCTGCGCAGGGCCAGAGCTTCCTCGCCGCCTCGGGAGATAACTCCACCTGGTCCTCCTCCAATCCTGCCTGGCCCGCCGACGATGCCTACGTCATCTCCGTCGGCGGCACCGATCTGGTCACCGCCTCTGCCGGAGGCGCCTGGGCCTCGGAGACCGCCTGGGCCAGCTCCAGCGGCGGCATCTCCACAACCAAGACGGCTATTCCCGCATGGCAGCAGCTGTCCGGCGTCATCACCTCGTCCAACCACGCTTCCAGCACGTATCGCAACGGGCCTGACGTCTCCGCCAACGCCAACTACACCTTCTACGTCTGCGCCAACCAGAGCGCGTGCACAGCCAACGCCGACGGCGGCACCAGCTTTGCCGCACCCATGTGGGCCGGCTATCTGGCGCTCGTCAACCAGCAGCTGACAGCATCCGGCCAGTCGCCCGCAGGCTTCATCAATCCCACCATCTACGCGCAGAACATCACCTCCGCCTACGCATCCAACTTCCACGACATCACCAGCGGCACCTCCGGCAGTTATTCCGCGGTCACCGGTTACGACCTCGTCACTGGCTGGGGAAGCCCGAACAGTGGCCTGCTGGCCGCGCTCACCGGCGGCTCCACCACGCCCGTTCCCACCTTCACCATCGCCTCCGCCTCCAGCGCGCTCACCGTCCTCCAAGGCTCCAGGGGCGCCGTCAAAATCACCAGCACAGTCAGCGGCGGATACAACTCCCCCATTGTCTTCTCCGTCAGCGGCGCACCCACCGGCGTCACACTCGCTTTCAGTCCCACCTCGGTCACCGGCACCGGCAGTTCCACGCTCACACTGACCGTGGCTTCCACCGCCGCTGCAGGCACCTACACGCTCACGGTGAAGGGAACTTCGGTTGGCCTCGTCCGCACCGCATCCATCGTGCTCACCATCGCTACGCCGCCGGGCTTCTCCGTCGAGCTCTCCACAACCTCAGCAACCCTCATGCAGGGAGCCAGCACCACCGCCACCTTCAGCACGTCTGCCCTCAACGGCTTCAACTCCGCCGTGTCACTGTCTGCCAGCGGCGCTCCAGCAGGCGTCACGTTTGCATTCAGTCCCACATCCATCACCGGAGCCAGCTCCTCCACGCTCACCATCAAGGCCAGCGCCACCGTCGTTCCCGGCACGTATACCGTCACAGTCAGGGGCGTCTCCGGCACCACCGCACACACTGCCACGCTAAGCCTCGCCGTCACCTACGCTCCCGCCTTCTCCATCGCTTCATCGGTCAAAACTCTCAGCATCATGCAGGGAACCTCCAGCTCGCTGACCGCCACCACCACCGTGGTCGGCGGCTTCAACTCCGTCATAGCGCTCTCAGCCAGCGGTGTCCCCGCCGGAGCTACGCTCTCTTTCTCTCCGGCCACCATCAGCGCCGCCGGCTCCTCCACAGTGTCAATCGACATCAACGCCTCCGCCGTCGCAACCTCGTCCGTTATCACGCTCAGGGCGACCTCCGGCTCCGTCGTCCACTCTGCCACCTTCACACTCACCGTCACTCCGACGCCGGACTTCAAGCTCGCCTCACCCAGTTCCATCACCATTGCCCAAGGCGCATCTGGTCACGTCTCTGTCACTGAGTCCGTGGTCAGCGGTTTCAAGTCGCCGGTCACGTTCACAGCCAGCGGCGCGCCCACCGGTGTGTCGCTCTCTTTCAGTCCCGCCTCTCTCTCTGGCGCAGGGTTCTCAACTCTTTCGTTCGCTGTGTCTGCATCCACCCCGACAGGAAGCTATCCGATCACCGTGACCGGTTCATCGGGCAGCATCACGCACACGGTGAAGTGCACTTTGATCGTGTCTCCCGCGCCCAACTTTGCAGTAGCCACGTCGACGGCTGCTCTCACCGTGGCACACGGTTCCTCGGCGCGCTCTACGGTCACGCTCAGCGCAGTCGGCGGATTCCATTCTGTCATCGGTCTCACGGCAACCGGCATGCCCTCCGGTGTAACCGCCACGTTCTCTCCGGTGTCCATCACCGGCGCAGGATCTTCCTCGCTTACCCTCGCCGTCAGCTCTTCCGCAGCCGCAGGCTCGTCCAACATCACCGTGACAGCCACCTCCGGAAGCATCGTTCACTCAATCCCCGTGCAGATCACGATTCCCGCTTCAGCGTCACTCTCGAAACGCATCCATCCTGCCGCCCCTTCAACCTCGACTCATCGTGTGCCAGCCCCTCTCGCGGCACAATCGAACACGTAGCTGCAGCGCTCAGCACCTTTTTGCCGAGCCGCTTTCTTCAGCGCTGAACGGGTGTCCACCCCAGACACCCTTCGCGCAATGCACATGTGTTTCGTTAGCCAGCTTTCCCTAAAGATCTCCGCGCGGCAGCAGCACTCGCACCGCCTGGCAGGCAAGCGGAATGAAGCCGAGCAGAACCCCAAAGTAACAATCCAACCTACTCATAGAAAGCGCTCTTTTTCATGGACAACTCAGGTGCATTCTCACAAAATCTCTACATCCTTCTGCATCAAGCCAGCTGTGAAGTAGGGCTTTTGCTCTGAAGAAGACAGCACCCTGAGGAGATTCCGTGACTCGATTCATGAAGTCCTTCGCTCTCGCAGTTGCCTTGCTGTTCTCTCTTGCCACTGTCAGCGCCACGGCTCAGTCCGTGAAAACCCATCACGTACGCGAAGCAGTTCGCTCGGGCAAAGCGGCATTTGTCTCCCGCATGCCCGCAAACCAGACGCTCCAGCTCGACCTCGTGCTTCCCTTGCGCGATCCCGAGGGCCTCAAGAGCTTCCTCGCCGATCTCTACAATCCGAACAACCCCAACTTCCGCCAGTTCCTCACGCCGCAGCAATTCACCGCGCGCTTCGGCCCAACGTCCGATCAGTATGAAGCGGTCCTGCGCTTCGCGAAGAACTACGGCCTCGAGGTCGTTGGCGGCTCGCGCGACGGCATGGATGTCCAGGTGAAGGCATCCGTAGCGGCCATCGAAACAGCATTCCACGTCAGCATGAGGAACTATCAGCATCCCACCGAGAA
>DATMUN010000494.1:0-6467 GCA_035563895.1 Occallatibacter sp.
GGCGTAGCTCACACCCACCAGCCGCCCGAAGCCGGACATGCCCGGCCCATAGACCGTGTGTGCATCGGAACCGATCGAGATGCCCGAGGTGGCCAGGATGGTGACCGCATTGAACGGGTCGCCGACGTTGCGGATCGCCAGCCACGCCTTCTGCTTCGGGCTGAGGGCCTTCACATGCGGCCCATCGAGAAAGCGCGCATACCAGTCGATGATGGGCACATACACCGGGCATGGCGCGGTGACCGGCTGCGGCGCGGGAGGCTCATGCCCTGTAGCGATAGCCGCCATTCGTGCGGCACCGGCTGAGGCCGTGGTTGCGCCTGCGTTGCGTATCTGGCAAGGCCCCAGCGGCGCAGCCGCACGCGCCTGTGGCCGCGGAGCGTCTGGCAGGGATTCCTCTGCGCGCGCTCTGCTCGGGCCGCCGAACAGCGTCGCCAACAGCGCGATCGCCATAGCGGCAGCGCATCCGGGCCTGCAAGTGTACTGGAGCCTGGCGTGCACGGGCTGGCGCAAGTAAAGTGAGTCCTTTCAGGTTCTTTTGGCGCAGCGTCTACTGGTGAGACGTAGCGAACCAGCGTTCAGTCGTCGTCGCATCGCGAAGAAAATCTGCTCGTGCTGCTGTTGACCTCTGCGGCACATCCTACTCATTTCAGCACCTGCGTGGAATTGACGCGCCGATAAGGGGTTTAGAAACTGGTAACGAGGGACAACTGCCGTGAGCTCATATCCTCCTCCACCTCCGGGCGTAGGCAGCCGCTTTGAAGAGACAATCGAGCGGATCGAATTCGAACTGCGCCAGGTCATCGCGTACGTCAATGACTCAGTAGTGCCGCAGGTACGCGCCGAGTCCATCACTGCCATGCGCAAGGCGGCGGACACGCTCAAGAACCTGGCCGACCGGATGGACCAGCAGCAGAAAGGTCCGCAGCCCTGATGACCTCCTATAAGGTGTCGAGCCGGCTCCCGCGCGTAGCCGGCACAGTGGCGCTTGTGTTTGCACTGGCTTTAGCCGGATGCGGCCACAAGCACAAGAAGCAGCCGCCTCCGCAGCAGACCGCGCCGCTCATCTATCCCACGCAGCCCACCACGCCACCTCCAGCAACTGCTCCCGCACCGGGCACGGCCACCGGCCGCATTCCCATCACGCCGGTGCCCGATGGCGGCATCACCGACGAGGACAAGGAGTTCGTCCTTACGCACCGGCCCATCTACAGCGAAGAGGGCTACGCCACCTGGTACACGGCCCCCTATAAAGGGCGCAAAGCCGCCAACGGCCAGGTCTTTAGTGACAACGCGCTCACCGCGGCTCACCGCACGCTGCCCATGGGGTCGCTCATCGTCGTCACCAATCTCGCCACCCGCCAGCAGTCGGCGATGCGCATCTCTGATCGTGGGCCCTTCGTCGAAGGCCGCAACCTCGACCTCTCCATCGCCTCGGCCAAGTCCATCGGCGTCTACCGCGCTGGCCTCGCGCCTGTGCGCATCGACGTGTACCAGGCACCCAAACCCATCGAGACCGGCGGCCGCTGGTGCGTGCAGTTCGGAGCTTTCCAGAGTGAGGATCAGGCGCTGCACTTCAAAGAGCGTCTGATGCGCCAGTATCCCGACGCCAAGGTGATCGAGTTCCCCGGCGAGAGGAGCTTCTGGGTGCGCATCCGTCCCGCAGGTGATGATCGCGACCAGGCCGAGTCCATCGCACAGCGCGTGCAGCCCGAGGAAGGCGACGGCTATCTGACCCGGCTCGACTGAAAGGGCAGCTTTCAACAGCGACAGAACGAAGAAAGGCCGCCCGAGGGCGGCCTTTCACTTTATGACAATGTCGCGTTCTACTCCGGCGCAGGATAGAACGGTAGCTTGTCGTTCTTCTCGTTCGCCTTCTTCAGCGTGAGGTCGTCGAACAGAAGCGCCGGCGCAAGCACTGACTCCGGGATGTCCGTGGCAAGGTTGTCCAGCCACAGCGTGTTGCCTGCCGCATTCACGCTGGAGCGCAGCGCGCGTAGGTCCAGATCGGCCAGCGTGGCCCCACGCACCAGTTCGCGCTTGCCGTCCGGCGAAATGCGATACACCAGCCGCGGCGTAAGCGGCCCGCCCATCGTCTCCACGTAGTAGACGTTCTTCAGATCGCGATCCTTCGCCAGATCGATGAGCTTCTTCTGGAGCGCGTCGTCGCTCAGGCCATCCTTGGCCGTGATCTTCAAGACGCTGGGCATAGGGCGCGCAGGACCAGCCACAGACGCCCTTCCGTGGCCATTCGACTGCGGGAAGTCGCGCACCGGCTGGCGCCCGATCAGGTAGTTCTCGAGCTTGCCTGCTGCCACCAGGGAAACCTGCTGTGCGGGCACGCCTTCGTCGTCGATGTCATAGGACCCGAGCAGACGCTTGCCTTCCCATGTCGCAAGCGCGGGGTCGTCAACCACGTCGAGAAAGTCTGGCAGAACACGCGCATGATAGCTCGACGCGAAGGCGCTGCCCGTGCGCGCCTCTGTGCCCAGCCGTGGCCGCGTGCCCATAAAGGAAGAGCCCAGCAGCCGATTCAGCGCCGTGGCCGCCGCATCGCTGCTCAGCAGCACCGGCCCGTGATACTCATCTTCGATAACAGGAGCCTTCTTCAGGTCGCCGAGCGAGGCGATGAGCTCCACCGCATGCTTCTCGAACTTCTCCGGCGAATCGATGTCTGAAAGCACCACGCCGTTGGAAGCGCCTGAGCGGTCGAGATGCATGCCGTCCGCAGCCTGTGTGCCCACACCGAAGCCTTCGGTGTAAACCGTCTCCGCACGCCGCATGATGGTGCCCTCGCTGTTGACGAGGCGCGTTGTGTCGCTGCGCGCATGAAAGGTTGCGTTGCTGTACTCGATATCCGGCAGCAGAGCCTTCACCGTCGCATCGGTGCGAAAGAGACCGCTCCACTTGGCCACGCGCGCTGTCCAGTCTGTCTCCGCGCGCGCATCGAGCGTAAGCGCACCGGGCGCGGACAGCGAGACCACCGGCTTCTCGTGGCTCAGGTCGTCGGCCTGCGGAGGCGTCTGCACCTGCTTCAGCTCCGCCTGCTTCTGCGCGTAGGCTGCCAGCGCCGTCTTGTAGGCCTGGTCGGTCACAGCCCACAGCGTGGAGCGCAGCGCGATCGGGTCGTTGTCCACGGTGGTGAGCTCGGCAACGCCATCGCCGCGCGGCGTGGAGCTGTCGGTTTTGTAATCGCCCACCAGCACCGTAACGCGCACAACGCGGGCCTTGCTGCGATTTGCGCCGAGCGAAGCGCCAAAGCTGGCACGCGTGTCGAAGTCGTCGATGTCCTCCACGCGGTACTGGATGAAGAACGGCTTCTGAAAATCCTTGAGCTGCAGGCTGGCCATGCTGCGGTCCAGCTCTGTGAGCATGGCTTTCAGGATCGGGTCTTTCTCCGCATCGGCACGTGTCGGTTCAGCAGCGCGCAGCGCGGGCATCACGAGCGAAGCGGCAAGGGCGGCAAGAGCAAATCGACGAAGCAGCATTACTTGGCCTCCTTGGCGCTGGGAATGGGCAGAATCGGCGGTCTCTCGTTGCCCTGCGGCTGGCGCTGGGTTTCCATCTCGCTCAGCAGCATTGCCGGAGCCACGGCGCTCACCGGAATGCTGCCGCTTTCCGCACCGCAGATGCCGTTGAAGACTTCCATCTTGTCGCCCGTCGCCAGAATGCGCTTCATCGCCGCCAGCGGCGTGCCCACAATGGAGACACCGCGCACCAGCTCATCCGGACGTCCATCCACATACACGCGCCACACCACCAGCGGAATCACCTGGAAGGCCTGCGGCGAATTGCGCTGCGTCACGGCAAAGCCCGACGAGATGTCCTCGAAGTAGAGGCCATAGGGCTTGCCCTGCTTCTTCGCTTCTTCGATGAGCTGCTTGCGCAGATCGGCTTCCGGCTCTGCCTTGGTCGAGGTCACGATCAGGTTGCCCTGACGCCCAGTTGGCATGCGGCCCGTCTGCGCGCGGCCATGCCCGTTGGATGCCGAGAAGCTCGCAATCGGAAGCCGCGACATGAGGAAGGTCTTCAGCACGCCGCTCTTGATCAGCTCCACACGCTGTGCCTTCTGGCCCTCGTCGTCGTTGGTGTAGTTGCCGCTGAGCCATGTCTTGTCAAAGGCGGTCTTCGTCGGGTCGTCGGTCACGGATAGAAACGGCGGAAGAATCTCCTGTCCGATCTGCTTCGTGAAGGTCTGTCCTTCCTCGTCGCCGCGTTGCCGCTGGCCTTCCAGCCGGTGGCCCAGCACTTCGTGGAAGAACACCGCGGAGGCGCGCCCGGAGAGGATCGCCGGGCCATTGAAGGGCTCAGTCATCGGAGCCTTGCGCAGCGCCTCAAGGCTCTCGCCCAGCTTGCGCGCCGCAGCCTCGAGTTCAGCCTGCGGGGGCAATCCGTCCGCCGTCTCTGCCTCAAAGGTCTGGTCGCGGAACATGTCCATGCCGTCCTCGGCGCGCGTTACAGACACAATCACGATCCGCGCCTCCTGGTGCGGCGTCACCACGCGCGAGCCTTCAGACGAGACGATGTAATCCGTCTCGTTCTGCACCGTCATCTCCACCATGTTCTGGTAAACGTCAGGGAACTCGCGGAAGACACGCGAGACGGCGCGAATGCGCTCCTCCCATGCGGCGCGGTCAATCTTCACCGGCGGCGCGGGCCTGGCATCGGCCACCTGCGGCTTCTCGGTGGAGAAGTCCGGCGACGTGTCCTCTTCCTTGGCGCGAACCTGCGCCTCGGTCTGCACGCGCAGATAGTTGTCCAGCGCCTCGCCGTAGCCGCGATTCGTGGCCTGCCACAGTGTGCGTGCAATGGCCTGCTTATCGTCGGTCAGCGGTAACTGAATGTTGGTTACAGCCGAGCCGCGATGGTCGCCATGCGTGTTGTCGAGCTGCGGCGTGCCGATGCGCACCTGCACGTCCACACTGCGCAGGCGATTGGCCGAGCTGCCCACCAGCGCTCCAAACTGCGCGCGGATCATTACCGCATCCGCGTCGGCAGCGGTGTAACTCAGGAAGTAGGGCGGCGTCTGCCTGGTGTCGCCAGGCTGGTGGCCCAGCGCCTTGTAGGCGCGGTCTAGCTCGGCGCTCATCGTGTCGAGCAGAACCGACTGCTGCGCCTGAGCCGCGGCAGCGGCTGCCAGCAGAACAAGCGGCACAAATCCGCGCAAATGGCGGGCGCGGCGTGCGGTAGATGACTTAGGCTGGTCGAAGTAAAGCGAATCCATGGGTACGCACGATTGTCGCAGATACGGACCCCCGCAGGGAAAGGGCGCATGACCGGACGACAGATGGGAGCAGCAGCGTGGATGGCCGCGATGGCGCTCGGGCCCGCAATGGGCCTCGCCCAGCCCGCCTATATCTTGCCGCCAGACAAGCTGGCCAAAGCCGAAGCCTTGGCACGCATCCGCACCGTGCTCTACTTCGGCGATGCCCTATGGGGGCTGGCCGTGCTCTGGCTGCTGCTGGAAACCGGTGCGGCCGCGCGCGTCGCCGCGTGGATAGAGCAACGCACCAGCCGCCGCGCAGCGCAGGGCCTGCAGTTCTTCGCTCTGCTGCTGGTCGTTTTGTCGCTGGCAGATCTTCCAATCGGCGCCTACGCGCACTGGGTCAGCCTGCAGTACGGCATCAGTGTGCAGAGCTGGGGCAGCTGGCTTGCCGACCTCGGCAAAGCACTGGCGCTGACCGTGGGTCTGGGCGCGCCCATCCTGCTTCTCTTCCACTGGATCGTCCGCAAGGCGCCGCGCCGCTACTGGCTCTGGGGCTGGGCCGCAGCCGTTGTGCTCATGGTCATCGGAGCTCTGATTGAGCCGCTGGGCGAACCCATCTTCAACCAATTTGAGCCGCTCGCCAAGTCCAATCCCGCGCTCGTTGCCAAGCTCGAAAAGGTCGTCGCGCGCACCGGCACCTCGATCCCGCCTGAACGCATGTATCTGATGAAGGCCAGCCTGAAGACCAATGGCCTCAATGCCTACGTCAGCGGCATCGGAGCCACCAAGCGCGTCGTCGTGTGGGACACCACCGCCGGCCGTATCCCAGACGACGAAGTCCTGTTCATCTTCGGCCACGAGTCCGGCCACTACGTCTTGCGGCACATCCCCAAGGGACTGGCGTTGGGTGCTGTCTCGATGTTGCTCATCTTCTGGCTTTGCGCAAGGCTGGCTGACTGGCTTGTCCGCCGCCGCGGCGCGCGCTGGGGAGCGTCGTCGCTGTCAGCTCGCTCGGGATTCGTCGTGCTGCTACTCGTCGCTGCCGTTGCAAATTTCGCCCTCGAGCCGGTAGACAACGCCTTCAGCCGCCACTTCGAGCACGAGGCCGACGTCTACGGGCAAGAGGCTGTGCGCGGCATCGTCGCCGACCCGCAGCAGACCGCGGTCCGCGCTTTCAACGACTTAGGCGCAGCCTGGCTGGAGACGCCCACCCCCGGCCCCTTCATCGTCTGGTGGAGCTACAGCCACCCCTCCATCCCCG
>DATMUN010000495.1:0-5808 GCA_035563895.1 Occallatibacter sp.
ATTTCGCCGGACCTGCTGGTGCGCTGCGTGCGGCGCATCGCTGCCGGAGAGACGTGGATCGACAACCAGTCAGTGAATTGGGTGATCGACGCCTATCGCTCGCAGGCAGCCGCGCTGGTCAGCCCGCGGACGCAGCCGAGGCTGTCTCCGAAGGAGATGGCAATCATCACCTGCATTACGCAGGGCAAGCGCAACAAGGAGATCGCCTTCCAACTCGGCACGACGGAGCAGGTAATCAAGAACTATCTGCGGAAGATCTATGACAAGCTTGGCGTGAGCGATCGTCTAGAGCTGGCGCTTTACTGCCTGCACAACAAGATCATCCAGAGCGACGAGAACGAAGAAGTGGTGGCGAAGAAGGTCGTCAACCGCTAACCGCACCGAGATTGCGAAGGCCGGAGCGCGCTGCGCCTCCGGCCTTTTGCTTTATGCGGACTTCTTGGCGGTACCGTCGCAGCTGAGACCATCGCAGGTGGGCGAACTATCGGCCCCGGTACAGGTCGGCGATTTCTGCGAGCGATTGTCGCAACCCTTTCTCGCAGACTCCAGTAACTGAATGAACTCCGTGAGCTGGTCCGGCTTGAAATGGCCGAGCAGCTCTTGAGGCAGTCGTTCGATGGTGGGGTCCATCTGGCGGAGGAGTTCCTGCCCTGCTTCAGAGATGAATGTGAGGACGACGCGGCGGTCGCGGCGGTCGCGCTGCTGACGAATGAACTTGAGTGCTTTGAGGCGGGCGAGCAGGCGAGTGATGTCCGGCTCGGCGGTGATCATGCGGTCGCCGATGACTGAGCAGGGCAGGCCCGAAGGAGCTGCGCCGCGCAGAATGCGGAGCACGTTGTACTGCGTTCCTGTGATGCCCCACTCGCGCGTGGCGTGCTGGAAGGCACGGTTAATACAGTCGGCCGTGCGCATCAGGTTGAGCAGGGCCTCCTCATGTGCGCTGGTGAAGGGGCGCTGCTGCGCGATCTCCTGTTTCAAGGCGGTCATCCTGATGCTCCAAGGGGAAGATGGAGGCGGCGAAGCGCTTTAGGCCTCGCCGCGAGCGCTTACTGCTGCACTACGTCGAGGTCGATGGTTAGCGTGACGTCATCGCCAACAACGGCAGACGGGAACGAGCTGCCGATGCCGAATGCGGTGCGGCTGATGGTGGTGGAGGCGGAGAAGCCGGCGTGCGGCTTGTGGTCCATGCCCTGAACGGGACCGGTGGGGCCTTCAACCTTCAGCGTTACGGGCTTGGTTACGCCGTGCAGCGTCAGATTGCCGTTTACGATCAGGCCGTCAGCAGATTTGGCCACCGAGGTGGAAACGAACGTGGCCGTAGGGAACTTCGCCACATCGAAGAAGGCATCGGTCTTCAGGTGGTTGTCGCGGGCGGAGTTGCCGGTGTCAACGGAAGCAACGTCGATGGTGACCTTCACGGTGGACTTGGTGACGTCTGCCTGGTTGTAGACCAGCGCGCCGTCGATATTGCCGAAGTGTCCGCGAACCTTGGAGAGACCCATGTGGAGGATCGCGAAGTCAACTTCGGAGTGGGCCTTGTCAGGGGCCCAGGTGGAGGCCTGTGCCATCGCCAGGGGAGCGGCGAGGGCAACCAGTGCGGAGAGAACAGCCAAACGCTTCATCAGTTTTATCCTTTCAATCTGGGCCATATCGGCCGCCAAGGGAGTTTGCCGGGCAGATCGGGGAAGCCGCTGCCGGGAAGCCGTTACAAAAGAAGCTATCAAAAAGATGCGCCAGTAGAATAATTGTTACAACAAATATTTCTTAAATTTTGAGATTAAAGCCCTTCGGACGTTTCCGTGACAGGTGCCGCGTCGTCTCGTTTCGGTTGCTACGGGGTTTGTAGAATAAGGAAGCACCAAACCGCACAAGGAGAAGCCTGCAAGTGCCTGCCTACGAATACCGTTGTGAAGCCTGCGATCACGAGTTCGACGCGCGCCAGAAGATGTCGGACAAGCCGCTGGAGGCGTGTCCCAAGTGCGGCGGCGCGTTGCGCCGGTTGATTTCGGGCGGCGCTGGAGCGATCACAGGAGCGGCGGCTCCTGCTGCCGCGTGCGGCATGGGCAGCTGCGGTATGCGAGAAGCTGCGGGCGGCTGCTGTGGCGGCGTGTGTGCGCACTAGTCTGCTGTGTTGCGCAGCAATTAGCGGATATCGGTGCGATAGCCTTTGGCGCGGATGACGGCGAGGTAGTCTTCGAGCGTTTTGCCTGGCTCTGGGGCGAAGGGGCTGCCGGTGGGCTCGGCTTTCAGGACGCGATCGAGGCGGAAGCTGCGGAAGTCGCAGCGGAGCTCGCACCATGCGGCCAGGGTCCAGACCGCACCCCAGAAATTTAGCGCCAGCGGGCGGAGCGTGCGTTGCGACGGCTTGCCTGCGCTGTCAGCGTATTCGACGTGGAGCACCTGACGTGTGTCGATGGCGGTGCGTAGCTGTTCCATCAGTGGCTCGAGCTGGCGATGCCTTGCCACAGGCGGCGCATAAATCTGCGGACGGTCGACCTCGGTGCGCCGCTCCTTGGGCAGCGCGAGAATCACTTTGTCGAGAGCGGGGCGTGCGGCCTGGGCAAGACGCTCGTCGGCAAAGGCGCGCGCCATGCGCAGACCGACGACAATGGCCTCCAGCTCGTCGGGAGTGAACATAAGGGCGGTGAGCTCAAAGGAGCGGTCGAGCGAGTAACCGACGCCTGCCTCGCCGAGGATGGGAATGCCGGAGAGCGAGAGGTCGCGGATATCGCGGTAGATGGTGCGCTCAGAGACGTGAAGCAGCTGAGAGAGTCGCGCGGCGGTGGTGAGGCGCCGCGCTTTCAGGTGCTGCACGATCTGGAAGAGCCGGTCGGCACGGCGCATGGATACCTTTCTATCAGGCCTGGCCGTGGAGACCTACGCGGTTGCCTTCGCTATCGCAGATGTGGGCGAAGGCTCCCATGCCGGGGGGCAGCTCGGTGCGCGGGGTGGCGATGGAGCCGCCTGCTGTGGCGACGCGATTGAGAACGCCGTTGAGATCCTTGCCGCAGTTGAGATAGACGATGGGGCCGTAGGCGCCGGGCCGATAGCCAGGGCCGAGGATCACACAGCCGCCGGTTGCGGTTTCGCGGTTGTAGGGGAAGATGGCGAGTGTCTGCGAGCCGAACGACTGCTCGTTCAGGCTCACGCCGAGGACGGTTTCGTAGAAGGCGCGCGCCCGGCCGAGGTCGAGCGCAGGGATTTCGAACCAGTTGATGATCTTGTCCATGACGACGATGGTGCAGCACCGCTCCTGACAGCGTGGTGTCAGGAGTGTTTCCGGGGCCTGGGTGCGGCTGATCGCTCGCGGTTTTTGGGGTGCGCTGGCTCAGGAGGGTATGCGGTCAGACTCAAGGCCGCGTAATGCCGCCAGACGTGTCTGCTCCAGCTCTCCACGGTAGAACATATTGAAGGTGTCGAAGGGGATGAGACGTTTGCCGTCGGGATGGGCGATGTGGATGCAGCTTTTTTTGACACTGCGCACGTCGAAGGCTTCTGCGTCGATGAATTGCACGATGAGGACACGGAAGAGATTCTTGTAGCCAAGGTTTTTGGGCAGCAATACCTTTGGCAGACAGCAAAGCAGATCGTGCAAGGTTGATGCCTGCGACGCGGGTGAGTGGTTGGTAGCGAACAGCTTGAATAGATGATCGCGCAGACCAGCTTCCTGTTCGTAGACGATGGTGTTCCGTGCGCCTTCGATCAAAACCGCGGGTGGGACCATCCCAGTAAGCGGCACCACGCGGTCGTCGAACTTGAGCGCATAAGCCATGGCGAGTGCGTCGGGATGGCAGGGGACGGGGATCAGATCTTCTGCGCGGAAGACTTTCGTCTGGTCGAGGATGCGACGACGAACCTCAGTGAGAGTCAGACGGTGTTCGGCGCTGTTGAAGCCCTGAACACGTCCCGCCTGTTGCACGGGCTGCAGTGTGACGCCCCGAACCGCCGGCTGCTCCAGCGCAAAGTCGATGATCGCGCCGAGTTCGGAGTCGTTGACGCCTCGTTCGACGGTGACAACGAGCGTGGTGGATATGCCAAGCCGGTTCAACCGTTCGAGCGCCTTTTCTCGAATAGAGCGCAGGTCGGCGCCGCGCAACTGCATCAGCGGGTCGCGCTGGAGCGAGTCGAACTGCAGGTAGATTTCGAACTGAGGCATGAACGAGGCCAGCCGTTCGGCAAAGGCCTCGTCTTGCGCGATGCGGATGCCGTTGGTGTTCACCATTAGATGGCGGATAGGCCGCTCTTTGCACATCTCGAGGACGCGGAAAAAGTCGGGGTGAAGCGTGGGCTCGCCGCCGGAGATCTGTACGACATCGGGCTCGCGCTCGTTGCGCACGACGCAGTCGAGCATGGCTTCAATCTGCGCGAGCGAGCGGAACTCGGTCCGATGCTGTCCGCTGCCCGCATAGCAGATGGGGCAGGTGAGGTTGCAGGCGTCGCAAATCTCGACGAGCGTGAGGCAGGAGTGCTGTTCGTGGTCGGGGCAGAGGCCGCAGTCGTAGGGGCAGCCGTATTTTACGGGCGTGTTGTAGACCATGGGCTGTTCGGGCGTCTTGATGAAGACCTCGCGAGCGCGGCGATAGTAGTCCACGTCGTCGGCGACGAGGACGCGCTGATGGCCATGCTGGGGGCAGCGCTTGAGCATCCAGACCTTGCTGTCTTCAAAGACGATTTTTGCGTCCACGCGCTGAAAGCAGACGGAGCAGATGGAGATGGCGACATCGTAGAAGAGGTACGGGCGGAGTTTGTCGGTCATTGGTGCTCCGTGGGTGATTTCAGTGCGTTGGGGAAGTAGATTAAAGTGCCAGTGCGCATGGCGAGATTGTAGGAGACTTCATGGAGCGCGCCGCTGCTCTTCCATGAGAATGGTGTTGCCGAAGTGTCCTGCCAATGGGCGAAGGTGATGGACGGGTCTTCACGCAGCCAGATACGCACACCGGACTTGTCGATGAGTTCCATGCGCGCAGCGAGGCACAGATTCCAGACCTGTCTTTTGTCATCAGCGCGATTGAAAGCGGCATGTTTTTCGAGAATGGTGATGTGCAAGATAGCATCGGGTGCTGTTCCAGGGCCAAGTGCAACGGTTCGAAAGGTACGCTCCCCCCAGAGCTTCTTGAAGGATTGTGCAACTTCAGTGCTCAGGTTCGTAGAGTCGAACGGCTCAGTTGTTGATTCATCGTGCACGTCTATGCCAGCGTGCGAACACCTGCCAAATACGGCGGCAGTGGTGGAGCAGGTGGTTTAGCTGGCGGAAGAAAACACGCTCCAACCGCGACAATGGCGACGACACAGGCGAACGTGAATAGCTTTTTGCCAAGCATTGCGGAAGTGTAGCGCGGGCTGGACGCCTGTGGCGGTGCATTGTGACAGTGCGAAAGTGTGACAGTCACTTTTCGAGATCGTCGGAGTCGTCGAAGAGCTTTTGAGGTTGATCGCTGCTGTGCGAGGACATTCCCAAAATAGACGCCGTTATCCAGATCAGCGACATGACGATCAGTCCCAGCAGCGATAGGCCCATCGCCGCGGCCTCAATAAATTCGGGAACGATCGCCCAATCGTCGCTTCCGCGAACATTCATCGCTGCCACCCAGGTAAGGCCGCACAGACCGCCTGAGACGCCGAAGATGATGGCCAGGATTGTGATGATTCTGGCAAAGGGAATCCTGTCAGCGAACGAAGTCGACATGTGCCTCCTTGAGGAGCGTTGTGCGATCTCGAAGAGCGAGGATAGAGAGGGAGATGAGACCAGCGATGCAGGCCCACTGAATCACGTTGAGCCCAGCAGCGAGGGGCTGCGGTTTGAGGAAG
>DATMUN010000496.1:0-2274 GCA_035563895.1 Occallatibacter sp.
CATCCAAGAGGCTCTGGCCGACGCACTCATGCTGCCCGAGCTGCCCAAACGCATCGAGTGCTTCGACATCTCCCACATTCAGGGTGCAGAAACTGTGGCTTCACTCGTCGTATGGGAAGACGGCAAGATGAACAAGTCTGCCTATCGTAAATTCAAGATCAAGACCGTCGAGGGCGTGGACGACTTCGCCTCCATGCGCGAAGTGGTCGAGCGCCGCTACCGCCGCCTCAAAGACGAAGACAAAGCAATGCCTTCACTCGTCCTGATCGACGGCGGCCTCGGCCAGCTCCACGCCGCCGCCGATGCCCTCGAGTCGCTCGGCTTCACCACGCAGCCACTCGCATCGATCGCGAAAAAAGAGGAAGTCATCTACGTCTACGGCAACGAGGACGACCCAGTTGTGCTAGACCGCCGTTCACCCGTGCTGCATCTAGTGCAGCTCATCCGCGACGAAAGCCATCGCTTTGCCATCGGCTATCACCGCCAGCGCCGCGCCATGCGCGACCGCGACTCCGAGCTGCTCTCCATCCCCGGCGTTGGCGCGCTCACCCGCCAGCGCCTGCTCACCCACTTCGGCTCGTTGCGTGACGTTCAGCAAGCCACTATCGAGTCACTAGCCGCTGTGGTTCCACGCAAAACCGCCGAAACCATCTGGCAGTATTTCCACCAGGAACAACCGCAGGCTTAAGCCTCCGCACAATGCCCTCGCTTCGTGTCTAGTGCGCGTGCTTCGCCTGTCCGTGCTCCGGCATAACCGCAAACCGCGCGTTACACGCCGGGCAAGCATGCGTCTGTCCATCTGCCAGCGTAACCACGCGCGTGCCGCACTCCGGGCACTTCGCCGCTCGCTCGCTCATGCCGAACAGCGGCCCGGCCAACGGCGCCAGCACACCCAGCACAATCACCGGCACGCCGAGGAACAATCCCCACCCCGTCAGGCAAATCATGATGCCGGTAACGATCAGAATGGGAGCCGCGATCAGGCCGTAGAACAGTCCGCCAAAAGCCCACCGCACCGGATGGTGCTCGGGATCCTGGGCTTCGACGCTATGCGCAGTCTCGGCAGCACCGCCGCACTTTGGGCAGAAACTCCACGCAGCCTCGAGCGGCTGGTGGCACTTGGAACACTGAGCGCTCATTGGACACGCCCCTTTCCGCAGCAGCGCCGTAGCGTGCAGCAAAGGCCGCTTCCGGCCTCAGCGTCTGGCCCGGATCGACTGCGGTTGGGAGTGTAGCGCGACGCCAGATCCGTTCCCGTGATCTGCGTCACGTTCGCTGTTTACCCGCCCGCGCGTGCTACTCTCACATCACCCCATGAGCGAAAACCCAGTCTCCTCAACCCCTTCATCTCAGGCGGATCTGCCTCGAGTATTGGGCGCCAGCCAGGCCACCGCTATCGTCGTTGGCACCATCATCGGCAGCGGCATCTTCCTCGTGCCCAGCGAGATGATGCGCGACACCGGCTCCTCCGCGCTCGTCTACCTCGCATGGGTTGTAGGCGGCCTGCTTTCGCTCTTTGGCGCCATGACCTACGCCGAACTCGGCGCCATGCTCCCTTACGCAGGCGGCGAGTATGTCTACCTTCGCGGCGTCTATGGTGACACCACAGCATTCCTCTACATGTGGACCTGGTTCGCCGTCGCCAAGCCCGCCTCCATCGCCGCCGTCACCAGTGGCCTGGCTCGCACGCTTGGCGTCTTCCCCATCTTCCACGGACTCAGCGACAACGTAGCTGGCACACCACTGCTTTGGTCTCAGGTCTTCGCCATTGCCGTTACCTGGTTCATGACTGGCCTCAACTACCTCGGCATCAAGAAGGCTGGCGACTTCCAGCTTGTCTTCACCATCCTCAAAGGGATTCTCATCCTCATCGTCGCCGCCCTTTGCTTCGCCTCGTCCTCCGGTTCGTGGTCCAACTTCTCCACCGGCCTGCCTCACGCAGTGGGCGGATTCGGCGGCTTCATGCTCGCTCTCATCGCCACACTCTGGGCTTACGACGGCTGGAACGACCTCACCATGGTCGCAGGCGAAGTCCGCCGCCCCGAGCGCTCGCTGCCTATCGCTCTCATTGGTGGCCTCTTCGTCGTCGGTGTGCTCTTCATGGCTACCAACGCCGCTATTCAGTACATCCTGCCCGCCGCGCAGATTGCCGCCAGCGAACGCCCAGCGGTAGCTGCGCTCTCAATCGTCGCCGGTCCACGCGGCGCAGGCTTTGTCGCCGGTGCCATGGCTTTGTCGATATTCGTCACGCTCAACGGCACCGTCATGTCGGGA
>DATMUN010000497.1:0-5579 GCA_035563895.1 Occallatibacter sp.
CTTCTTTTGCAGCTTGGCCACGTCTGCGGGTTCCACGTCTGCCGCGGCTGAGCGGGTGTATTCGTTGAGCGAGAGCTGCCACTGCGCCGCTGCCAGCCGGATGCGCCCTGTCTTCTCGTACAGGTCGCCCAGGTGCTCGTGCACGGTGGCGTCGGTCTGTGAGCGATCCACCGCCTGCCGCAGATTCTCCTCCGCCAGCTCGTACTGGCCCATCTTGAAGTAGGCCCAGCCGAGCGAGTCGAGGTAGGCACCGTTCATCGGCTCCTGATCCACGGCCTTGCGGATGAGCTTTACGGCTTCGGGCAGCTTCATGCCCTTGTCGGCCAGCATGTAGCCGTAGTAGTTCAGCACCATCGCGTTGGCGGGGTCCAGATCGAGCGCCTGTTTGAAATAGGGTTCGGCCGCCTCGAAGCGCTTCTGCCGTTCGGCCAGCGCACCGCGAAGGAAGAGCAGATACACGCGGTCCTCGTCCTTTTTGGTCAGGGCCTGCGCCTTGTTCAGCGCGTCTTCGGCGTCCTTCCAGCGGTGCACGCGGGTGTTTACCTGCGCAATCTCAAGCCATACCGAGCGGTCCTTGTCGGAGTTGTCGAGCAGCCCCTTGGCGAGTGCCACTGCGTCGTCTGCCTTGCCTACATCCACCAGCTGGTCGGCCAGGATCAGCTTCAGCTCGCTGTTCTTCGGGTTGGCATCGGCGGCCTTGCGGGCCACCTCCGCTGCTTTGTCAAACTTCTTGGCATCGCGCCACGAGTCGATCTGCCCCTGGTAGCCGCGAACTGCCGCATCACCGCCCAGGTCGATCATCTTCTGGTAGGTCGCAATCGCAAGCTCCGTTTTGTTCTGCTCGTGGTAGACGGAGCCCAGCCGTTCCAGGAAGATCGCGCGGTTCTTCTTCTCGTCCGCCGTGTAGGCGCCGTTGGCGTGCGAGGTCAGCTCTACCATGTGGCCGTAGGCCTCGGAGGCTTCGTCGTAGCGCCCCAGCACGTCCAACGCCATGCCCTGGTTGTAGCCCGCCTCCAGATTGTCCGGGTCTTTCTTCAGAGCTTTCCGGATCGACACCAGAGACTCTTCGTACTTGCCCTGCTGATAAAGGATCTCGCCGATGTGGATCAACGAATTCACGTCCTCGGGGTCCACCTCTGACAGGCTGCGATAGACCTTGAGCGCTTCGTCGTATTGCTCGTCCTTCAGCAGCACCTGTGCCAGCGCATCCAGCCCGCGCGGGTCGTTGGGGTCCATGTCTGCGGCGCGGCGATACGCGGCGATGGCATCCTTGGGCCGCTTCATCTGGTCGTAGGCCGCGCCCAGCGCCATCTCCATCTTGGCCGTGCGGTCCTGCTGCGGAACGTCCTCGATGATGCGCGCCGCGTGCTGCATGTCGCCGCTCTCCACGTAGAGCCGCGCCAGGTTCAGCACCACTTCTTCCGAGTCGGGATCGATCGCCTTCGCCGCGTTGAACTGATCTTCGGCCTTCTGCTGCTTGTGCTGCACGCCATAGAGCTGCCCCAGCACCATGCGGTTTTCTACATCCTTCGGGTCGAGCGAGACAATCTTCTCGAACTCGGCCACTGCCTGATCCAGCACGTTGCCGCTGGGCGATGAAGATCCCACGGCGTTCTGCGCCTCGCTCAGCTGGCGAAGATAGATGCGCCCCAGCAGCTTGTGCGCATCCAGGTCGTCCGGTGAGGTCTTCAGCAGGTTCCGCGCCGTGCTCTCCGCCTCGTGCGACTTGCCCACCCTGAAGTAGAGATCGGCCAGCGCGTCATTCAGCGCGGGAGAGTTCGGGTCGGCATTGAGTGCGTTCTTATACTGGTCGATTGCCTGGGCAACGAACTCGGACTGGCCCGTGTTGACGGCCTGTTCCTCGTAGATGCTTGCCAGACCAGCGTGATAGTAGGCACGGGCGCGGTCCGTCGCCGGCGTCGAAGGTGTTGCGCTTGTGGCAGGTGCTGCGGGCGCGGTCTGCGCCCAGGCTGCGGCTGTCGGCATTGCAGCCAGAGATACCACCGCCAACGAGGCCCCGAGAGGTCCTGAGAGAAGCTTGATTTTCATCATTCCAGGGAGATCCTTGTCTTGCGCAACCGGGAGCGTGCGTTAATCCTTCCCGGAATACACTTAGACTCTCCGAATGGGCGGCCGGGCCAACCCATCCTTAATGTTAAAGACGATTTTACGCGCGATTGGTCGCAACGGTCAGCCCGCGTGGGGGTTTTTCCGGGGCGGGAACAGCACGGAAGGCACGCCTCCCGCTCAGACCCGCGCCCCGGGAAACCACCCAAGTTCCCGCAACGAACGCAGTTGCCTGTAGAGGATATCCACTTGCCGCTCCATACGTTGCAGCTGATGCTCACCGGGATGGTCGCCCTCGTCCACAGTGTCGGCGGTCGTTGCGGTGCCCTCTGGCCACTGCGCTGTCGTGGGTTCGGGGGCCGTTGTATGTGCGGTCCGCTCCTCCAGCCACTCCAGCCTGCGCGCCAGCAGTTCCAGCCGAGCCAGCACTCCCGGTGACTGCTTCCACGCCTTGTCGCCTTCGAGAGCCGCCAGCGTGGTCACGCTCTGCGCCAGCCGCCGCAGATAGGTCACGAAGGCCGTAGCGAATTTGGCAAACGGCGCGCGCCTGCGCCAGCTCTCGGCCAGCAGCCGTTCCAGCGACTCCTCAGTATCGTTGTGCGCCAGCCCTGTGGCTCGCCGTGCCTCGGCCAGCAGCCGCGACGAGCGCGCACCGGTACGCCAGCTCTCGATGAGCAAATTCAGGTAACGCCGGTCGGCGGCAAGGCTCGCCCGCAGGATCTTCGGTGCCCGGTCGCGTTCGTAGGCAGGGAAGAGAAACAGCATGGCCAGAATGGCGATCACGGCTCCGGCGATCGTGTTGGCCGTGCGCACCAGAGCCAGCTTCCAGTCGCCGGAGTAGGGCAGCCACGCCAGCACAAACGTCGGCGTCAGGAAGAACGAAAACGCCGCATAGCTCACCGGCAGAATCGCCATCGACATCAGAGCCAGCGGGAACAACACTGCCGCCGTCACCAGCTCCGACTGCAGCTTGGCCGCCAGCACAGCCGCCAGAATGCCGCCCGCCACCGTGCCGCCGATGCGCTCGAGACCGCGCCGGAGCGTGCCGGAGACATGCGGCTGCAGCACGATCAGCGATGTCAGCAACAGCCAGTAGCCATGATCGATGTGCCCCAGCTGGATGATCGCAACATCTGCCGTGCACACCAGTGCCACGCGCGCCGCATGCCGCAGCGAGAGCGAGTGCGGTGTCAGGTTGGCGGCCAGCGCATCCACATTCCAGTTCTCACGCAGCGCCGCCATGCGGCCCATCACGTAGCCGAAGTGGCTGGCAGAGGCTCCGGTTGGCGGCTCGTATCGGTCCGTCTCGCGCCCCATGCGAAGCAGCGCCGCAGCTTCAATTGAGGACTCGAGCACCGACGCTGCTTGTGCGATCTGCGTCAGCAGGAAGCGCCCCGCGGCATCGTCTGGCGCAACGCACCGTTCCAGCCACGGACCGAGACGGTTCATCTCACTGCGTTTGGCGCGCGCATGAGCCAGCGTCAGATTGCGCCTCCGCTCCAGCAGCGTGGCAATCCACTCCTCTGCGCCGCGCAGATCGGCGAGCCCGGCGAAAAGCCGGTCGCGGCAGACCGTGTCACCGCCGGCAGACTGATTCTCAAGATGCTCGGCCAGCGCTACTGTTCGTGCAATCAGCAGGTCCGCATGTTCCAGCAAGACGACAAGCTGCCGTCCGCGGCGCGTCTCTGCCGCGCGGCTGGCGCGAATGTTGGCCACCATGTGCCAGCCCTGCTCGACGGCGCGGCGAATTCGGTATTGGTGATGCTGCGCCAGCCGGTGCCAAAGTGCGGGCCGCTGTTCCGGCCGCCCGGCCAGCTCTGCAATCGACGCCATGAACGATGCCAGCTCGGTGTAGCACGCTGCCACTGCCGTACGCGCCGGGCGATACGCATCCAGCGGCCACAGAAACAGCGACAACATCGCAGCCCACACGCCGCCGCCCAGCAACAGCAGCGACCACCGCAGCGCCTCATGCCAGTTCGCCGTCGGCGTGCCTATGCCGCAGATATAGATGAGCTGCACCAGCACACCGGCTGACGTGAACGGTTGTCCCAACACCGTCAGGTAGCTCCACGTAAAGCACCACAGCAAAGTGAGTGGCACCGCCCAAGCCAAGTGCCCGCCAGCCAGCGCGCCAAAGAACAACCCGGTTGCGCCGCCCACGGAGAGCATCACCAGCTTGTCGAGGCGAGTGCGATAAGGCCCGCCCGTGTCGGCCACGATCGCTTCGAACCCGCCCAGTGCTGCCCAGCCCTTTCCAGTCCAGCCCAGCAACTCACCGGCAACGAGCGGCACGCTCAGCGCCACTCCAGCCCGCAACCCGCGCAGCCAGTCCATCCGCTGCGCAATCGCCGCGATCTTTCCGGGAAGTTGTCGGATGGGGTTCGTGCTGGAGGTCATAACTCTAGTGTTGCGCAGCAGACGCGGTTTCCGCCAACCGGACTCCGTAAAACCCGTGTTGCTCTCGCACAAACCTGCCTCCGCACAGGATGACAACCCCAAAATTTTGGCCGCTTAGGACAAACAGAAAGGCCCGGCGATGCCGGACCTTTCATCAGCTTGCACTACCGACGACCGCATCGCCAGCCGTGCGTCGCACGCAGTTCTCAATGCCGGAAGTGCCGAATCCCCGTGAACACCATCGTGATTCCCAGCTTGTCTGCTGCGGCAATCACATCCTGGTCCTTCACCGAACCGCCGGGCTGAATCACCGCGGTTGCGCCCGCCGCGGCCACGGCTTCCAGGCCATCCGGGAAGGGGAAGAACGCGTCCGATGCGGCTACCGTTCCGGCCAGCGGCAACACAGCCTTCTGCGCGCCGAACTTTGCGGCATCCACGCGGCTCATCTGCCCCGCGCCTAGTCCCACCGTCTGCCCATCGCGCGCATAGACGATTGCATTGGACTTCACATGCTTGCACACGCGCCACGCGAACAGCAGGCTGCGCAACTCGTCCGCCGTTGGCGGACGCCACGTCACCACATCCAGCTCGCCCTCTGTAACGCGGCCGGCGTCCGCATCCTGCAGCAGCAGGCCACCGGAGACATTCTTCACAACCGGCCGCGTCGGCGCCTGCCGCACTTCCACCAGCCGCAGATTCTTCTTCGCGGCAAATCGTGCTTTCGCATCGTCCGTGAAGCCCGGCGCCGCAATCGCCTCGACGAACCGCTTGGCGATCTCTTCAGCCGCCGCGCCGTCCACCACGCGATTCACGCCGATAACGCCGCCGAAGGCAGACACCGGGTCGCACGCGAGCGCCTTCTGGTAGGCCTTGAGCACGGTCGCACCTGTGGCTGCGCCGCACGGGTTGGTGTGCTTGATGATCGCGACAAACGGCTCGTCGAACTCTCGCGTCAACTCCCAGCAGGCGTCAAGGTCGACTAGGTTGTTGTAGCTCAGCTCCTTGCCTTGCAGCTGCGTCGCGCCCGCGATTCCGAGGCCCGAGCCGTCCGCGTAGAGTGCCGCCCTCTGGTGCGGATTCTCGCCGTAGCGCAGCGCCTGTGCCTGCGGCAG
>DATMUN010000498.1:0-3525 GCA_035563895.1 Occallatibacter sp.
ACCCTGTTCCTCTGGTCGGGATGGGGCGTGGGCTGCTGGCAAACAATCAGGCAGCGGAGGCGATCCCGTGGCTGCAGCAAGCTGTGGCCGAACCACAGGCTTCGGCGGAGGCGCATGAGCTGCTGGGGCTCGCGTATCAGAAGACAGAGCGTCCGATTGATGCAGTCAAGGAGTTGCAAGCCGCGATTCAAATTGATTCAGTCAATGCGAGGCTTCACCTGATGCTTGCTCGCGCCTATCGCGCTGCAGGCGATGCTGACAAGGCGGCGCACGAGCAGGCTGAGTACTCGCGATTGAAGGAGAGCAGCGCCCCATGAGTGCTTTCCACGCTGAGAGAATTGCTTTCCGTGCGAGCCTGAGGCGTGCGTTTGTGCGTCTGCTTGTAGTTGCGCTCGTCGGCGGTGTGGCGAGCGTCTTCGGCGTGCAGCGTGCGAATAGTCAGAGCTGCGATCAGGATGCGAGTGTGCGTTTTACCGAGCAGGCGGAGTCGCTCGGAGTTCGGTTCCATCATCAGGCGCACCACTCGTCGATGAGTTATCCGCTGGAGGTGATGGGGGCAGGTGTTGCGTTATTCGACTACGACAACGATGGCCGCCTCGACATCTTCTTCGCCAATGGCGCTTCGTTTCCCGATCCCAATCCGACGAAACAGGAACCACACAAAGATTCACCGGCTGACTGGAATCGCCTCTTTCATCAGAAGGCAGATGGAACGTTCGAAGATGTGACCGAGAAGGCAGGTGTGAGCGGCGAGGGCTACGCAATGGGCGTGGCCGTTGGCGATTATGACAACGATGGCAACGAAGACCTCTTCGTTGCAGGGTTTCCTCATAGCCACCTCTACCACAACAACGGGAACGGCACATTTACGGACGTAACGCAGCAGGCCGGCGTGAGCGGAGATGGATGGGCCACGAGTGCTGCATGGGTCGATCTGGATCAGGATGGGCGGCTCGACCTGATTGTGCTGCGCTACTTTGTGTGGAACTTCGATGACCGCGACTGTCCGACACCCGATGGCAAGCGCAGCTACTGTGATCCGAAGATATTCCCGCCGATTGTTCCGCTGGTCTATCACAATGACGGCGACGGGCACTTTACTGAAGTCGCGCAGAAGATCGGAATGGGCAAGCCCGGTAAAGGACTCGGACTGGCTATCGCGGACTACAACCGTGACGGCAAGATCGATGTGTTCGTTGCCAACGACGGCATGGACGAGTTCCTCTATCGCAACAAAGGCAACGGCACGTTTGAAGAGACGGGCGTGGCAGCGAATGTGGCTACGGATGACAACGGGCGCGACTTCGCAGGCATGGGAGTTGTCTTTCAGGATCTGAATAACGATGGCCTGCCGGATCTGCTTATAGGCGATCTTGCGTTGCAGACCTTCTCGCTCTATCGCAATCGCGGCGATGGAAGCTTTGACTACGCTAGCGCAACCGATGGCCTGACACGCCTGACGATGGCGCACTCCGCCTGGGGGCTGGCAACCATCGACAGCGATAACCGTGGCATGCAGGATGTGGTTGCAGCGCGCGGCCATGTGAATGTCGATATCCGGAAGGACAACCCGCAGTTGAATTATCTCGAGCCGCCGATGCTGCTCCGGAACACAGGTCGCGGCTATCGTGATGCGTCGTCGTGTCTCGGCGCCATTGCGACGGAAGCGTTTGCCGGGCGCGGGCTTGCTGTGGGCGACATCGACAACGACGGCCGCGAGGATGGGGTGATGACGGCCAACGACGAACGCGCGTACGTTATGCATAACGAATCGCCCGCACAAAATCACTGGATCTCGATTCAGCTTGTTGGGACTTCGTCGAATCGCGATGGCATTGGCGCAGAGGTGCGCGTGAGTACTGAGCGTGGCGCGCAGACGAAGACCGTGACTACGAGCGGAAGCTATGAATCATCCGGCGACAAGCGCGTGCACTTCGGTCTGGGCGACGCAGCGACGCTGCACTCGGTTGATGTGACATGGCCATCCGGCAGACACGAGGCTGTCGCTCTCTCGCTCGTCGATCGGTTCTATGTCATCACAGAGGGGAAGGGAATTACCTCCACTTCCTGCGGCAATCATCCCTGTTTCACTGCACCCGGCACAAAGGCCGGCGTTTCATCTGGAGATCGCAAACAATGAACGGACCGACTGACCGTTACAGCTCACGGCCGTATGGAGGTGTGCTGCCAACACGGCGCACTGTATTGGCAGGCATGGCTGCAGGTGTCGCATCCATTGCGACTGCGCGCTTTGCGAGCGCACAAACGCAGCCCATGAATCGAAGCGAGATTGAGCAGTTGTTGAAGCCGCTTTTCGTGACGGACGATCCGGCGCTGTGGCGCTTCACGGTAGATGTGTACGAGCACTGCATCTTCGGGCGGATGCAGCCTGCGGAGCCGCCGCTGCGCCATGCGTGGCTGGTGCCCGGCGGAATCTACGTCGGCCAGTGGATATGGGACACGACGTTCCTGACAGACCTGCTGGCGATCGTGCCGGGACAGGACGAGTTCATCCGCGGCATCTACGCAAACTACTGGGAGTATCAGGATCGCTGGAGCCGCGCGCAGCCTGATTATGCGCACGGCATGATCGCCAACTTTATCGCGCCTGACAGCGGCCCCGCGGGGTTCACCGGCAGGGACTGGCTCACGTTCCCTGCATACTCGCAGGCGCCGTTGCTGGCGTGGGGCGTGGAGCGCGTCTACAGGCGCACGCGCGATCTTGAACTGGTGCGTGCAGCACTGCCGCATATCGAGGCGTTTCACGATTGGTACTGGCGCGAACGCGATCTTGAAGATGTTGGGTTGGCGACGGTGGGCGTTTACGACGGGGTGGTGCAGCACGCGCGTTACGAAACCTACGACAACGAAGTCGATTTGGACACGCTGACGCTCACGCCGCATCCGAAGCGAAAAGCAAGCGCGCGGAACGGCCCGTGGTATGGAGACATCTACATCCCTGCGAACACAGGCTATCTGTTGCTGTCGGAGCAGAGCCTGATCCGCATGGCAGAAGCCGTAGGCGACAAAACGCTGGCTGCGCGCCGCAGGCCGATCGTTGTGAAAGGCATCGATGCAATGCGCACGCACATGTGGGATGAAGAGCAGGGCTGTTTCCTCGCAGTGCGCCGTGGCTCGCTGAGCAAGGTGAAGCCGGCAACCATCGGCGGCATGGTCCCGTTGCAGGCGCGGATCCCGACAGACGCGCAAGCGGCGCGCATGGCACAGGCGCTTGCCAATCCGCACTGGAATACGCCGGTTCCGATTCCTTCCGTTGAAGCGAAGGCCAAGGAGTATCGCAGCGATGGTTTCTGGCGCGGTGATGTCTGGCCGTCGTCGGTGTATCAAACGCTCGAAGGTTTGGCGAGCTATGGACATCGCGCGATTGTGAGTGCGCTGGCGGGCCGCTTGCTCGACAACGCAATTCGCGTGGGCATCAGCGAGCATTACGACTCGCAGTCGGGCGCTCCGCTGGGCGTGCCTGACCTCGGCATGTCCGCAGTGCAGCTGACGATTGCACTCGAA
>DATMUN010000499.1:0-2920 GCA_035563895.1 Occallatibacter sp.
TGTTCAAGCCCAGCCGCACCCAGCTTGCACGGCACGCCGATGTAGTAGCCGTCGATTCCATACTCGCCCTGCAGATACACCGCGCAGGGAAGGATCTTCTTCTTGTCCTTCAGGATCGCCTCGACCATCTCCACCGTCGCCGCTGAAGGCGCATAATACGCCGAACCGGTCTTTAGGTGCTTCACAATCTCTGCACCGCCGTCGCGCGTCCGCTGAATGATCTCTTCCAACCGCGTCGGTTCAATCAACTCCGTAATCGGAATCCCCGCCACCGTCGAGTAGCGCGCCAGCGGAACCATCGTGTCGCCGTGTCCGCCCAGCACAAACGCCGTGACGTTCTCCACGCTCACGTTTAGCTCTTCCGCAATGAAGGTGCGGAAGCGCGCCGAGTCCAGCACGCCGGCCATGCCAATCACGCGCTCGCGGTTAAAGCCCGCCTGCCGAAACGCCGCCTGCGCCATCGCATCCAACGGGTTCGACACGATAATCAGAATCGCCTCAGGCGACTGCACCACCACCTTCGCCACCACATCCGACATGATCTTGAAGTTTGTGTGCAGCAGGTCGTCGCGGCTCATGCCCGGCTTGCGCGGAATTCCCGCCGTAATCACTACGATGTCCGAGTTCGCTGTCGCCGCATAGTCGTTCGCACCCGTCACATGCACGTCGCGCTTTTCAATCGGCATAGCCTCCAGAAGATCCAGCGCCTTGCCCTGCGGCACGCCCTCCACCACGTCGATCAAAACAACGTCAGCCAATTCCTTCGAAGCAATCCAGTGCGCAGCCGTGGCTCCCACATTGCCTGCGCCAACAATTGAAACCTTCTTCCGCATCCTTATCTCCTCGTTCAGCAATTCCTACATATTCCCAATAATCCGCGTAGCAAACTCGCTCGTGCCCACCTTCGTGGCGCCCGCCGTCTGCCGCTCAAAGTCATACGTAACAAACTTCTGCTGGATCGTCTTCTCCATCGCATTTTCGATCAACTTGGCCGCTTCCTTCCAGCCGATGAAGTCCAGCAACATCACGCCCGACAGAATCACCGATCCCGGATTGATCACATCCTTATCCGCATACTTCGGAGCCGTGCCGTGCGTCGCCTCGAACACCGCATAGCCATCGCCGATGTTTGCGCCCGGAGCAATGCCAAGTCCGCCCACCTGCGCCGCCGCAGCGTCAGAGATGTAATCGCCATTCAGGTTCGAGGTAGCCAGAATCGAGTAGTCCGACGGCCGAATAATAATCTGCTGGAAGATCGAGTCGGCAATGCGGTCGTTGATCAGGATCTTCTCCTTCCACTTGCCGCCGCAGTGCGTCGCGCCAATCGTCGCCAGCACGCCGCGAATCTCCGCATACAGCGCCTCGCGGAAGGCCTCGTTGCCAAACTCTAACCCTGGCTCGATCAGCGCAGCATTCTGCTCCACCGTCAGCTCCGGGTTCGCATCGGCATTGCCAAGAATCCAGCTCTCGCGCTCCGTCACCACGTGCTCGCGGAACTCCTCAGTCGCAACCTCGTAGCCCCACTCGCGAAACGCGCCTTCAGTGAACTTCTGGATGTTGCCCTTGTGTACCAGCGTCACCGTCTTGCGGCCCGTCTCCAGCGCGTACTTGATCGCGTACCGCACCAGCCGCTTCGTGCCGAAGACCGAGATTGGCTTGATGCCCACGCCCGAATCCGTGCGCACCTTCTTCTTCCCGCCCTTCAGCAGGTCGTCGTTCAGAAAGGAGATTAGCCGCGCCGCATCTTCGCTGCCTTGCTTGAACTCCACGCCCGCATACACGTCTTCCGTGTTCTCGCGGAAGATCACGATGTCCACCTGCTCCGGATGCTTCACCGGGCTGGGCACGCCCTGGTAGTAGCGCACCGGCCGCACGCACGAGTAGAGATCGAGCAGCTGCCGCAGCGCCACGTTCAGCGAGCGAATGCCGCCGCCCACCGGTGTCGTTAGCGGTCCCTTGATCGAGACGCGCAGGTCGCGTGCCGCCGCCACCGTGTCATCAGGCAGCCACGTGTTGAACTGCCGGAAGGCTTTCTCACCGGCAAAGACCTCAAACCACTTGATCGAGCGCTTGCCGCCGTAAGCCTTCTCCACCGCCGCATCAAACACCCGGCGCGAAGCCTTCCAGATGTCGCGGCCCGTGCCGTCGCCTTCAATAAAAGGAATGATGGGGTTGTCGGGGATCGTGTAAGTGCCGTTGGCGTAGTCAATCGGAGAGCCATCTGTGGGCAAAGCCAGCCCGTTATAGGTTGTCTGCATGAGTTCTGCGATGTCCCTTTCTCGTCTAAAACATCGCAGACCGGGTTAACCATCGGCAAATCTTTACGCTCAACTCACTTCAAACCTGTTTGATGCCACTGAATCCAGCCCTCAGTACCCTCAGCACAAGCCCAATCGCACTCATTCCAGCCACCCCGTCGCGGGCCTATATACTTGAAGCTGCTCATGACCGAACGAATTATCGCCCTTCTTGTTCAGTTCATTACGCACGTCATCGATCAGGGCGGCTATGCAGGCATTGCGGTGCTCATGGGCATCGAGTCGGCCTGTGTCCCCTTGCCGTCCGAGATCATCATGCCCTTCGCGGGCTATCTGGTTTACCTCCACCGCTTCAACCTCGTCTGGGCGGCCACCATGGGCGCCATCGGCTGCAACCTGGGCTCAGTCGTGGCTTACTGGATCGGCGCCAAAGGCGGCCGGCCTCTAGTCGAGCGTTATGGCAAGTGGGTTCTCATGAGCCATCACGACCTCGATCGCATGACGCACTTTTTTGAGAAGTACGGATCCATCACCGTGCTCCTCGGCCGTCTGCTTCCCGTCGTCCGCACGTTCATCGCATTCCCTGCAGGCATTGCAAAAATGCCGCAGCTCCGTTTTCACATCTACACGTTTGTCGGCTCCTGGCCCTGGTGCTACGCCCT
>DATMUN010000500.1:0-5941 GCA_035563895.1 Occallatibacter sp.
CAGAGCTGTACCGGCCACAAAGGCTCCTGCGGACTTCAAGAACTCTCGCTTGTCCATGGTTCGGGTCGACCTCGCTGGTTCCGTCGCTGGGAAAACGACGTGCGCAAGCGGCTTTTGCGCTGCGCCCGACAAGCATAGGCGCGGCGCGTGCACGGCGGCAAGAGTCCATTCAGTCTACGTGACGATGGAGGTACGGCCATGCGAGGAGGGGCTATGCGGCGGGTTGACTGTTTTGTAGTCTGGAAACGATGGCTGGTTCGTTGTCGTATTCACCCCCAGCGCATCTCTCCTTGTGACGGGCGGTGGATACCGTGCGCGTCAGAGGGGAGAGGCCCTAACGACGAGGAGAGCCCTGATGGCAGACACGGTTAAGAAAGCCACGACGCCGCGGAAACCCCGCGCCACCGCTAAAGCTAAAGTAGAAACCGCTGCACCCGCCGAGACAAAGAAGGCTGTAAAGGCCAAGGTGACGCCGATCAAGAAGGCGAAAGCTTCGCAGACGCTGGTTTCGCAGGAAGAGATTGCGACGCTGGCGCATCGCTTGTGGCAGGAGCGTGGCGGCCAGCACGGCCACCACGAAGAAGACTGGCTGCGCGCCGAGCAGGCCCTGCTAGGTAAAGCCAGCTAAGCAGGTCTGCCGGGCACGGTTTAGTTCGTCTTCTTACTTATTTGTGTAGGCGATTCGTCCTTCGCTGATCGTCCAGTGGACCTTGCCCTGCATCGTCCAGCCATCAAAGGGCGTGTTGTGCGACTTGGAGAGTGTCTCCTTGGCGCGGTAGGTCCATTCGGCCTTGGGATCGAAGATGACTACGTCGGCAAAGCTGCCGGTGGCCAGCGAGCCACGGCCCTTGAGGCCGAGCAGAGCGGCGGGCTGCGCGCTGAGCAGGCTCAGCACACGGCCGAGTGGCAACTTCCACTCCTTGTGGAGCCAGCGCAGGCTGAGGCCGAGCGCGGTTTCAAGGCCGGTGATGCCGTTGGGCGCGTTCTCGAACTCGACTTCCTTCTCGTGCACGGCGTGCGGCGCGTGATCGGTGGCGATGGCGTCCACAACACCGTCGAGGATGCCTTCGATCATTGCGTCGCGGTCGGCGGCGGAACGTAGCGGCGGATTCATCTTGGCGTTGGTGTTGTAGTGGCCGACGTGCTCCTCGGTGAGCAGGAAGTGGTGCGGTGCGACCTCGCAGGTGACGCGGAGGCCGTTGCGGCGCGCCTGGCGCACGGCGGCTACGGCGGCGGCGGTGGAGGTGTGCGCCACATGCAGATGCACGCGGGCGTCGCGCAGCTCGGTGACGAGGCGGATATCGCGCTCGACCAGTGCGGACTCGGCCTCGGTGGGCATGCCGCGCAGGCCGAGCTTGAAGGCCATGGGGCCGGCGTTCATGGAGCAGCCGGCGGTGAGGCGCGTGTCCTCGGCGTGCTGGATGACGCTCAGGCCTACGCGAGCGGCGGCGGCGAGAGTTTCGCGCATCACGCCATCCTTGAGGATCGGTCGGCCATCGTCGGTGACGGCGACGGCTCCGGCGGCCTTGAGAGCGGCGAAGTCATTGAGCGCTTCACCCTTGGAGCCGCGTGTGGCGGCGGCGATGGGATAGACGCGGACCTTGGCGCCGCGCTCGGGCGCGAGCATCCAGCGTGTGATCTCGGGCGAGTCGTTGACCGGCGTGGTGTTGGGCATGGCGGCCACGGCGGTAAAGCCGCCTGCGGCTGCGGCCGCGGTGCCAGTGGCGATGGTCTCTTTGTAACCCTGACCGGGTTCGCGGAGGTGCACATGAATGTCGATGAGGCCGGGGGCGATGGTAAGACCCGAGGCGTCGATGACTTCAGCGCCGTTGGTGCCCTTGAGCTTGCCGGGCGCGGCCACTTCGGCCACACGGCCGTCCTTCAGATACAGGTCCTTTGGCGCGTCGACACCTGCGCCGGGATCGACCAGATGCCCGCCTTTGATGACCAGAGCGCTCATGCGCGGCCTCCCTCGTTCTGCGCCGTGAGCGCACGTTCCACAACCGCCATGCGAATGGCCACGCCGTTCCGTACCTGCGCGAGGATGCGCGATTGCGGTCCGTCGGCCACGCCGGCGGTGAGCTCGAGCCCGCGAATGATGGGGCCGGGATGGAGCACGACGGCCTGCGGTGCGAAGTCGGCGAGACGCTGGCCGGTGAGTTGATAGCCGGTCTTGTACTGCTCGAGGTCGAGCTGCTGACCGGCGAGGCGCTCGGCCTGGATGCGCAGCATCATGACGACTTGCGATGCCTTGAGCGCAGCTTCGAAGTCACGCTCGACGCTGAGGCCGGGGCCAGCGTTGGCTGCGGTGTCCGGCAGAAGCTGCGCGGGTCCGCAGAAGATGACCTTTGCGCCGAGACGCGGCAGCAGCCACATGTTGGAGCGGGCGACGCGGCTGTGGAAGATGTCGCCGACGATGGTGATGGTGACGCCCTTGAGTGTTTCGGGTGTCACGGTGTCCACGCCGGGGCGCAGATCCTGCAGGATGGTGCGCAGGTCGAGCAGCGCTTGCGTAGGGTGCTCGTGCATGCCGTCGCCTGCGTTCAACACGGGCAAATGCGTGGCTTCTTCGAGCAGCCAGGGCGCGCCGGAGGAGTTGTGGCGCAGGATGACGGCCTCGGCTCCGAGCGCGCGCAGAGTGAGCCCGGTGTCCTTGAGCGACTCGCCCTTCTCGATGCTGGAGGAGAGGCTCGACACCAGTGTGGTGTCTGCGCCGAGGCTCTTGGCGGCGAGCTCAAAGCTGGTGCGCGTGCGCGTGGATGACTCGTAGAAGAGCAGGGCTACGCGGCGCTTCTGCAGGATGCGATCGCGCTCGAGTGGGTCCATGCTTTCGAGGGCTGTGGCGCGCGCGAGGATGTGGCTGATCGCTTCCAGCGACAGGTCCTGCACGGAGAGCAGCGAGCCCGGATTGTAAGGAAAAGAAGAAGGCGGAACCGGCGGCGGGATCAGCTGGCGGCGGACGGGTGTTGCGGTTGCAGTCATTGGGTACGCTCGCAACGTAGGATCAGCACGGCGCACAGGGTGTGCGCCGGCCCTCAAGGAGTTTAATCGACGCGCTCGACAAGAAGCACCTGTTCGTCGTTGTCGACTTCCTGAAATTTGACTTCGATGATTTCGCGGCTGGAGGTGGGCACGGTTTTGCCGACGTAAGTGGCCTCGATGGGCAGCTCGCGGTGGCCGCGGTCAATGAGTACGGCCAGCTGCACGCGGCGCGGGCGGCCGTGGTCAAACAGGGCGTCGAGCGCGGCGCGGATGGTGCGGCCGGTGTAGAGCACATCGTCGCAGAGCACCACATCGCGGCCGGTGACGTCGAAGCCGATGGAGCCGGGCGTGACGACGGGCCGCACGTCGGCGGTGGAGAGATCGTCGCGATAGAACTGGATGTCGAGCACGCCGGTCTCGACGTTGCGCTTCTCGATGCCGGAGATCAGCTTGCCCAGGCGCTCGGCCAGCGGCACGCCGCGGCGCTTGATGCCGATCAGCGCGATGTCGTCACTGCCGTTGCTCTTTTCGACAATCTGGTGGGCAAGGCGCACCAGGGTGCGCTCAATCTCAGAGGCGGACATCAGCCTGCCCTTGGTGCGCAGGCTGGGCTTTTGTGGATCTTCGCTCATGATTTCTCTCTCGCCGCATCGGGCGCGGCCCAATGTGCGGCGTATCTCTGGTGGATGATACGAGGCCTGGCCCTCTCCATCAACTGTGGAGAAACAGAGCCAAACCCTGTGAAGCTAAAAAACATGCGCTGCGTACAGCGCTGTCAGAGCTGCTGCCTGCGCATGCGTGCCGTCATGCGTGCGCCCAGCGCGCCGCCCGCAACGGCGAAGAGCACCAGCATCAGCGCATTCAGTGCGAATCCAAAACTCTCAATACCTGCGTGTCCCCAGGGCGACTTCATCCATGCCTCAATCTGGGTGCGCAGGGTCTTTGCCTCGTTGGCGTCGGTGCCGCTGAGGCCAGCCTGCCACTGCGCGGTCATCTGCTGGCTTGCATCCACGCGGCTGGTCCAGTCGCGGTCCACCTGGGTGCCGTTGTGGAGGGCGTACCGCTGCACGAAGAGCGCTCCGCCGCTGGCGGCAAAGGCGAGCCACGCGGCGACCAGGCCCGTGACCAGGCCGATGCGAGCGCCGGCGCCGGCGGTGATCCATGCCGTGCCGTCGTTGCCGCGGACGTAGAGCGTGACGGCCCACGACGCGGCGATGGCCATCCAGAAGATGCCGAAGAAACTGACTGGGGAAGAAGAACTCGATAGAAGTCCGGCGGGAACGGCGAGCATGACGGCCACGCGCATGGCGGGTTTCCAGTGCACCATGCTGGCGTCGCGAACGGCCTCGGTCCAGCGTTCAGGCTGCCCGGGCGCGTTGCCAGCCTCGGCCGTATAGACCAGCTGCGGCAGGCCGCAGGACGGGCAGAAGGTGGCGCTCTCTTCGAGGGCCTGGTGGCAGCGCTGGCAGTTGATTTCCATGCAACTCCGGCGCGCGGGCTCTAGAGGTCCGCGCTGGTCCAATTCTATGCTGCCGGGGTGGCGGGACACATCCGGCAATCCCGCCGCATGAAAACGTGTGCTATTGGGAGGGTCTGCGCCGGTCTCTGCGGGTGGGCTGGGGAGCCTGCCGCGCGAAAGAGATGGGCGCGTAGCGGCGCCTCATGCACGAGCGGCAGCGCACGGGGAGCTGCAGGCGCAGAAGGCGGGTGAAGTCAGCCAGACGCAGGCGGGAAGACTGAAAGTCGCTCGAACCGCATTGGGCGCAAAGAAGGGGCACACGAAACCTTTCGCGGCTGGGGAGAGCCCGGAACTGAAGGAATACGGGCCGCGGATACGGCCCGTGTTTTTTGAGTGTACGCGCAGAAGTATTAAGAACGTGTAAGAGCGGCGATGCGCGCTTCCACGATGTCTTCAGCGGACTTAAGCACCTGCGCGAGCGTCATCGAGGTGGAGTCGAGCAGCACGGAGTCCTCGGCGGGCTTGAGCGGCGAGTCGGCGCGGCCCTTGTCGCGCTCGTCGCGTGCGCGCAGGTCGTGCAGCACCTGCTCGGCATCAACGGTAGGCGCTCCGCCAAGCTGGTCGTAGCGGCGGATGCCGCGGACCTCCGGAGTGGCATCAAGGTAGATCTTCACGTCGGCGTTCGGGAATACGACGGTGCCGATGTCACGGCCTTCCATCACCACGCCACCCTTGGCTCCGAGCTCCTGTTGGAGCCGGACCATCCAGGCGCGGATGGGCGGAAAGACGCTGACGCGGGAAGCGGCGTCGCTGACCAGCGGGTTGCGGATGAGGCCAGTGACATCTTCATCGTCGAGCAGGACGGTGTTGTCGTCCTTGCCAGCGACGAGGCTGATGCGGGTTTCGGCTGCCAGCTGCACAAGTGCGGCGGCATCGTCGAGCGAGACAGCGGCGCGAAGCGCCTTCAGGCCGAAGGCCCGGTACATGGCGCCGGTTTCAAGGTTCAACAGGCTGAAGTGCTGGGCCAGATGGCGCGCGATGGTGCTCTTGCCTGCGCCTGCCGGGCCGTCAATGGCCACAATAATGTTCTTCATCGGTACTGCCTGGTCCAACGGGGTCATCCGCGCTTCTTAGACCCCTGCTTCGGTCGCGCTGTAAAGCCGTAGCGCTTGTTATTGCCTGCCCGTGCGCCTGCGGCCATTGCCGGCTTGCGGCTGCCGCCTGAGGAGCTGCGAGAGAGGCTGGATTTGTGTGCGCTCGCCGGGGCTTTGCCGGCGGGCTTGCCGTTCTTGGCGTGGCCATTGGACTTTGCCCAGGTGGACGCGGCGGGCTTGCCGTTGCGTGCGCCTGCGGCCGATGATGCGGGCCGCGCGCTGTTGCTCTTGGCGGCGTGATTGCCGTTGGACTTGGCTGGGGCGCTCTTGGACGGCGTGCTCTTGGCCCAGCGCGAAGCGGGCTTGGAACTGCGAGCCTCCGATGTGTGTCGTGCGCTGCGGCTGG
>DATMUN010000501.1:0-3272 GCA_035563895.1 Occallatibacter sp.
GGCTTCAAGCGCGCTTCTTCCAGCCGCCGTCAAGCGGTAGTACTTACGTGGAGGCCGCAGCTCCGCATCGGCGATCTTCTGCTTTTCCCAGCTTGAGCCGATCAGCTCATCGCGCTCCAGTCGGCGAAGAGCCGGGTAGACCGTTCCAGAGGGCAGACCGAGCGACTCCATGATGCTGAACCCGTAAAGGCATCCGGCATCGATCGCCTGCAGGATCATGGCGGCGGTGTGCGAGAGCTTGGTGCTGGGGACGGGAACAGGTGACATGCAGAGACGATAGCTATGTAGCATACTGCTTGACAAGATCCAATGAAGATTGCTACATAGGGGGTGTCGCTACAGAAAGGGACCGACTTGAACAAAGCTGCCACGCTTCTTTGGTCACTCCTGGCTGTCTTTGGCCTATCTGCAATCGCCAACGCACAAGCACTCCAACCGAAAAAGACTTTCGTGGAAGTACAGCAGGATTTGAAGCTCGAAGTTCTGGATTGGGGTGGAGCGAGCCAGCCCGTAGTGCTTCTTGCAGGGCTGGGGTTCGGCGCTGGTAGCTTTGAGGGCTTCGCCGAGAAGCTGGCCACTCACTATCGCGTCTACGCGATCTCTCGCCGGGGCTTCGGCGCATCAAGTGTGCCTCCGCCAGCCGAAGACAACTACTCCGCGCGGCGGCTGGCGGACGATGTGCTCGCAGTGATGGACGCTTTGAAGATCGTGAAACCCGTACTTGTAGGACACTCCATCGCAGGCGAAGAACTTAGCTCGATTGGAATCCGCTACCCGGACAAGGTGGCCGGGCTCGTCTATCTCGACGCCGGCTATCCGTACGCTTACTACGATCCGGCGGTCTCCAAACCAGACATCATGATTGACTCGAGCCTGGTGCGCGCTGAGATCAACGCGCTCTACTCACCGCTGCCAACTCCGGCCAGAAAGGCGACGTTGAAAATGCTGATCGAGCGCGATCTGCCGCGCTTCGAACAGGATTTGGCCGAGATGCAGAAGCAAGTGAGCAGCCTGCCTGATGACACGCCCACACCGCCGGATACGCCGCAGAATCGTGCGGCTGCAGCGGCTATTCGCGGAGTCGAGGCGCAGGGAGGTGTGAAGTGTCCGGTGCTGGCGATCTTCGCCGTACCGCACAACTTTGCGCGGATCGGCGATGCGGCGGAACGCGCACGCCAGACTGAGCAGGACAGAGCCAATGTTGGCAGGCAAGTAGATGCCTTCCAGAGAGGCAATCCGCAGGCCCGCGTGGTGCGAATTGCAAATGCCGATCACTTTATCTTCAAGTCGAACGAAGCCGACGTGCTGCGGGAGATCGACGTGTTTGCTGCGGGTCTGAAGTAGCAGGCGAGAGGGACACCAATGCTTGAGTTGCGCGGAGTAAGCAAGCACTTTCTGGGTATTCCGGCGGTGGATGACGTCTCATTTGTTGCCAAGGCCGGCGAGGTGACGGGCTACCTGGGACCAAACGGCTCAGGCAAGTCGACCACCATGAAGATGATTACGGGGCTGTTCGAGCCCACGTTTGGCGAAGTCCTGTTTGATGGGAATCCGGTGCTGGACGATCCGATTGCGTTCAAGAGACGCATGGGCTACGTGCCGGAGGAGCCGTACCTCTACAACCATTTGTCTGGAGCCGAGTATCTGACGATGGTCGCCGAGCTGCGCGATCTTCCGCGACGCCAGAGCCAGGAGCGGATCGATGGGCTGCTGCAGCTGTTTCTGCTGCACGGCGACCGGCACGCTTCGATCATGGGCTACTCCAAGGGAATGCGGCAGAAGATTCTTCTGATTGGAGCTCTGTTACACAACCCGGATCTGCTGCTGCTCGACGAGCCCTTCAGCGGCCTCGATGTGGCCTCCGCACTTGTGCTGCGGGCGCTGATTGAAGAGCTGGCAGCGCGCGGCAAGGTGGTTTTGTTCAGCTCGCATGAGCTGGACACGGTGGAACGCATCTGCGCGCGGGTGGTGATCCTGCACAAGGGCCGCGTCGTGGCCAACGATGAGATTGAGCGGCTGCGTGGGCTGATGGAGCTGCCTACGCTGGAGCAGATCTTCTCAGAACTTGCTGTGGAGCAGGACTCGCGCGCCGTGGCACGGCAGATGGTGGGGCTGATCGATGAATGAACGGACAGGGCATGCGATTGTCGATTCGATGAGCTGGGTGCTTCGGCAACTGCGCACTGCACCGCGCCGCGTCTTCGGGCGTTGGGTGGAGCGGCTGCCGTTGGACTTCCGCGTGCTCTACAAGCAATTCCTGCTGCGCATTCTCGACCTCGAGGCGCTCTCGATCGAGGCCGACATGGTGGAGTACCTCGCGCAGTTTGCCGGAATTCTGATCTTCGTCAGCTGGATCCAAAGCGCTGGCGCACTCCTGATGATGCAGATGCGAACTGTGCCGCCTACGCCGGTGGAGATCTACTGGCTGGGCTGGCAGGTGGAGCACGGAATCACCGAAAGAATGCTGCTGGTGGCAGACCTTGTGGTCGTGTTCCTCTGGGATGCGGTCTTTCCCGATCGCCGCGACCTGATGGTGCTTGGGCCGCTGCCGGTGAAGCCCGGGACGATTCTGGCAGCGAAGGTGGCCTCGCCCGCGGCAGTGGTGGGAGTTGCCGTGGTTTGCCTGAACTGGGCAACGAACTTTGTTTGGCCGGCATTGCTTGGCGGGCAGCACGGCGTGCGTCTTTGTTTCGCATCCTGGCTCGCAGTCGCGGCAGCGGCGGCTTTTCTGCTTGCCGCGTTGCTTGCCGCGCAGGGGCTTGGCTCGCTGCTGTTGCCGCGGAGCACCTTTCTGCGTTTGAGTGCGCTGGGGCAACTGGCGGCCTTTGCATTGTTTCCTGCCGGGTATTTTCTCCTTGGACAAATAGATGGCCCTACGGAGATGCTTGCTGTGCAGAATCACTGGGCTGTGGCCTGCTGGCCGGGGTACTGGTTCCTTGCCCTGCTGAAGCAAGTGGCCGGGGAACTGCCGCCTGAAATGAATTGGCTGGCATGGCGGGCGTGGATTGCACTGGCAGTGAGCATGAGCTTCGCTGTGGGAACGCTGATGGCTTGTTATCGACGCGCGATGCCGCGTATTGCCGAGCAGCCGGACCTGGAACCGGCGCGCAGCGGAACTGGGTGGCAGCCGCACTTCGACGGAAGACTCACAACGGAACTTGTGTACTTCAGCATGCGGACGCTAGCGCGCAGCCGGCAACATCGCATCGTTCTTGCGTTTGCCTGGGCGCTGGTGCTTGGCCTGGCACTAAGCATGACGCGTGACTGGCTGG
>DATMUN010000502.1:0-4979 GCA_035563895.1 Occallatibacter sp.
GGCTGGGCAAGCTGGACTACGAGCAGACGATCCGGCTGACGGCGCACTTTACGGTGAGCCAGATGCTGGAGCGGGCCGAGTTCCACAAGCGCTTTGAAGCCGAACAGCCGATCAGCCTGCACGAATTTCTGTACCCGGTAATGCAGGGGTACGACTCGGTGTGTCTTGAGGCCGATGTGGAGCTGGGCGGGACAGACCAGATCTTCAACCTTAGCTGCGGGCGCGAGTTGCAGCGGCACTACGGACAGAAGCCGCAGATCGTGCTGATGACGCCGATTCTGGAGGGGCTGGACGGCGTGCAGAAGATGTCGAAATCGCTGGGAAACGCGATCGGCATTCACGAGCCGCCGGCGGAGATGTACGGCAAGCTGATGTCGATCTCCGACGAGCTGATGTGGAAGTATTTTGTCTTCCTTACGGACCTCAAGCAGTCGGAGATTGACGCACTGAAGGCGGGCGTGGCGGCCGGAACCGTGCATCCGATGGAGACGAAGAAGCGGCTGGCGCGGACGATCGTTGCTGGGTTCCACGGCGAGGAAGCTGCGCAGCATGCGGATGAAAGCTGGGCGCTGATGTTCCAGCAGAAGGCTGTGAGCGAGGATCTGGAAGAGGTGGCGGTGGCGCTGGCCGATGTGGCTGGGACGGATGCGAACACGGTGCGGCTGCCGAAGCTGCTGGTGGCGCTGGGCCTTGCGGCGAGCGGGGCTGAGGCGAATCGCAAGATTGCCGAGAAGGCTGTGAAGCTGGATGGCGAGACGGCTGCGGGCAACACGATTACGCTGGGTGCATTGCCAGCGAAGGTTGCGGTGCGGCTGGGCAAGCGGGCGAAGCTGGCTGTGATTTCGTAACGCTGCGAGAGGAACGCAAGGGCCGCGCGATGCGGCCCTTTTGTTTTGGTTTCAGCTTAGCCAGGCAACGGCGGCGTCGGACCATGTGTGGTCCGCGGTGTGCCACCGGTTTGGATCCTCGGGCACGAAGTTCGGGAAATTATTACGGCAGTATCCGCGGCGCGCCGCGAAATCAAATGCAGCATGCGCGTAACCATTGACCAGAAGGGCGCACTTCGTTCCGTCACCAGACCAATGGATCACCAGTATCGACGGGCGCTCGCGATCTTTCACGTTCGCCACGTTGTAGATGTGAAGCGTGTCCAGGATCGAGCCGCTGGAACGGCTGCGATCAATGGCATAGAAATAGCCTGTATCGCCATCGTCCTCAAAGTAGGCGCTGAAAAAATTCGTGGGCGAATCGCTGGAGATGAGATTCGGTACCCCGGGCTTGAATGTCTCCTGAACCATACACAATTGTTCCATGTTGTTGTGAGCGGGCAGGGTATTTTCCCAGGTCCCTGACTGGGATCTTGGGTACTTATGGTTTGTGGCATTGCGTGCGGCGGCTTAGGTCGTGGCTCGGACGCTGGCGTGCTTTCCCACCCTACGCGCGATGAAGCTGCGCGTAGAATGGGCACCTATCTTCGTACTGAGGAAGCTGCGGAGGGGCACAACCGGCTGCTACGACGGATAGCCGCCGGTGATGTAGCCCTCTAGTGCTGCAATGGCTTGCTGCTGGCCGCTGATAACCCACTTGACGAGGTCGCCGATGGAGACCAGGCCGACGACGCGCTCGTTATCCACCACGGGCAGATGGCGGAAACGGTGCTCGGTCATGAGGTTCAGGCACTCGTCCACGGTGTGCTGCGGGCTGACGGAGAGGACGTGTTTGGTCATGATGTCCGCGACCGGCGTCTCCTTGGAGGGGTGGCCGGTGAGGGCGCACTTGCGGGCGTAGTCGCGCTCGGAGAGGATACCGAGGAGGCGACCGTCATCGCAGACGAGCAGGGCGCCGATGTCGTAATGCGCCATAAGCTCGAGTGCCTCGTAGACGGTCTGCTGCGGGGTGATGGAGAGGATCTTGTTCTGGGGTTTGCTCTTCAGGACCTGGGCAATGGGATCATCGATACGCATGGCGGCTCCTCCTGGAGTGATCCGGAAACAGGGTCCGGTGGAGATGGAGTGTAGCGCGATTGCGTAACGATTGTCGCGGGGATTTGGACTGCACGCAGCGGATTTTTGCTGGGACGAAGAAGAGTGGACCCGGGTCTCCCTATGCGAGATAACTTTGCTAGTTTCCGAGCGCAAAGACACGCGCGGAAGCCAGCAGCTTCTGCACGTTTTCCGGCGAAGTGGACTCGGTGTAGATGCGCATGAGCGGCTCGGTGCCGGAGGCGCGGAAGAGGATCCACGTCTCAGCGGCGTTGGGCTTGGTTGCGGCCTCAGGGTTGTCGAGATAGAACTTCACGCCGTCGAGTGTCTCTTGCCGGAGAACGGGCATGCCAGCTATGGACACGTCGCCTGTGGGCAAGGCGCGGGCCTTGGCGATGGCAGCGTTCTTGATCGCGTCGGGGATGTGGAGGTCGATGCGGCCGTAGTGGTGCTCGCCGTACTCGGCCTGAAGGTCGGCGACGAGCTGGCCTAGGGTCTTCTTTTCGTCGGCCATCACGTTGGCAAGCAGGAGCGCGTTGAGGATGCCGTCGCGCTCGGGCAGGTGGCGCTGGAAGCCGATGCCACCGGACTCCTCGCCGCCCATCACGATCTCGCGCTCGAGCATGTAATCGCAGACGAACTTAAAGCCGATACCGTGCTCGATGAGTTCGCGGCCATGCCTGGCACTGATGCGGTCGAGCATCCTGGTGGTGTTGAAGGCGCGGGTGACTGCGCCAGGCCAGCCTTTGCGCCGGAGCACCCAGCTCAACAGTACGGAAAAGATCTTGTGCGGGTCGACGAAGTTGCCGTGCTCGTCCGTTGCGCCGATGCGGTCGGCATCGCCGTCGGTGCAGAGGCCCGCGTCGCACTTGTGGAGTACGGTGGCCTCGCCGAGGGCGCGGATGTGCGGCTCGATGGGCTCGGGATTAATGCCGGGAAAGAGCGGGTTGACCTCACCACGGATCTGGACGTTTTCCACGCCCAGGCCGGTGAGCATGTCAGAGACGATGGTGCCGCCTGCGCCGTACATGGAGTCGATGCAGAACTTCATGTTGGACTTTGCGATGAGCTCGAGATCGACGAAGCTTTCGACGGCCTTCAGGTACTCGGGGATGAAGTTGACCTCTGCGATGGGCGCGGCAGATGTGGCGCGGGGTGCAGGCTTGCCCAGATGCGTCTCAATGGATGCGATGATGGAGGGCTTGCCGGAACCGCCGTACCATGCCTTGTACTTCACGCCGTTCCACTGCGCGGGATTGTGCGACGAGGTGATCATGATGCCGCCTGCCGCGCCGCGGGTTTTGACGCCGTAGCTCAGCGCGGGCGTGGGCGTGATGCGGTCAGCGAGCAGTACCGGGATGCCGGTGGCGGCAACAACCTCGGCACAGGCGCGAGCAAAGGCGCGCGAGCCGAAGCGAGTGTCGTAACCGATGCAGATGCCCTTAGTGGGGTCTTCTTCAGCGTGGATATAGGCGGCGATAGCGTCGGCGGCGGTGCGGACGTTGGCGAAGGTGAAGTCGTCGGCGATGACACCGCGCCAACCATCGGTGCCGAACTTGATTTGAGGATGCGACATGTGGGGGATCAGCTCCTTACGAGAACGAGTGTAAATAACCCGGGCATATTGATGCAGGTAACGAGAGTGACCTGTGTCGGGTGATCGCGAAGAGGTATGGAAGGGCGCGCTGGAGGCTGCGCTTATCCGGTGCGGCTTTTGGTGCGCGCCGGTTTCGGCGGGATGTAGTGGAAGCGGATGAGGTAGATCTTGTCTCCGCTGCCGTGTTTGGCGACTTTGAGCAGATCGAGCAGACCGGCGAAACCTGAGGCGCGGGCGAGCTCCGGCGTAATGTCGGGGAAGCCGATGGGCTCGATGGAATCGACTTCGACCCGGCCCTCTTCCATGGGGTAGCGGCCGCCGACGCGCACGCGCTGGCTCTTCCAGATGCGGACGGTGCAGGTGATGCTGCCCGAGCGAATGCCCGGGCGGAGGCGTTTGGTGAATTGCATCGCGCGCCTCCTTGAATGAGCTACAGCAGGTCGGTCCGGCCCAGAATGTTGAGCTCCTTGACCACCTTGCCTACGTCCTGCGACTGGTCGCGGTGGACGATGAGCAGCGCGTCCTCGGTGTCGACGATGACGAGGTTGTCGACGCCGACGAGGGCAACGAATTTCTCAGGACTGTAGACGTAGTTGTTGCCTGCCTGGATTGCGAGGGAGCCGTCGGTGTCGGCCACGTTGCCGTCGCCGTCGCCGCGGTGGTGCGAGCTGAGCTGGTACTCGTAGAGTGAGGCCCAGGAGCCGAGATCGTTCCACTCGAACTCAGCCGGGAGGCAGAAGAGTCGCGAGAGATGCTCTCCCTTGGCCGAGCGCGGCTCGAGCACGGCGTAGTCCACGGAGATGTTTTCGCACTTGGGATAGAGCTCGCGGAAGACCTCGTCGAATTTGGGCGTGCCGTGGGCTGCGGCGATGCTCTCGAGGAGCGGAGCGGTCTCTGGCAGGTGCTCGCGGACGGCGTTGGCGAGGGTGCGTGCGGACCAGAGGAACATGCCGGAGTTCCAGTAGTAGTTGCCTGCTGCGACAAACTCCTCGGCGCGCTGCTGGTTGGGCTTCTCGGTGAATCGGCGAACGTGGAGAGCGCCGCCGTCGCCGGAGTAGTCGCCGGTCTCGATGTAGCCGTAGCCGGTCTCTGCGCGGGTTGGCTCGATGCCGAGGACGACGATGTTGTCGCCTACCGCGGCCAGCTCAGTTCCCTTTTGCAAGGCCTTGAGGAAGCGCGGTTCGTCGCCGATGACGTGATCGGACGGGAAGATGCCCAGCACGGCGTCGGGGTTTTCGCGCTCGATGAGGAACGCGGCCAGGCCGCAGGCAGGCGCGGTGTTGCGCGCAACGGGCTCCTGAACGATGTGGCCCTTGGGCACAGACGAGAGCTGCTCGCTGATTTCGTGAGCGAGGTACTCGTTGGTGATAACCCAGGTGAGATCGGTGCGGGCGAGCGGC
>DATMUN010000503.1:0-3089 GCA_035563895.1 Occallatibacter sp.
GCGGATGCTCGCTGATCGCTCGCGGGGGCTTGGTGATGGAGTTTTGATTCTCCGGTCACCAAGTGCCAGGGACCGGGGGCACCCGGGGTTTGTGGCTGGGATGCTGTGTGAAAGGCAACCGCGGGTCCTTCGGCTTCGGCCGCTTTGCGGCCTTCGCTCAGGATGACAGGGACTGGGAGGGGGGGCTTGCTTTCCCAGGTCTCAGAAGCGAGACCTGGGGCACCCATTGCCATTCATAGAATGCAGATCCCCGAGGCCCAGGGCCAACATGGCAGGTAATTTGGCGGGCTTAGTGGGTGTGGAGGCTTCGCAGGGCGCGGTCTTGTTCCAGTTTGCGTTGGGTCAGGATGGCTACTTCGGCGTGGTCGGCGCGGCGCTCGGCTTCGGCGATCTGGGTGCGGATGTCGCGGATATGGTTCTCGATGAGGCGTTTGCGCTGGCTTAGGATGGCTCCGGCGACGGTGGGCTCGGGAGGCGGAGCGGTTTCGCCTAGCAGCGCTTCGGCGAGGAGGGCGCGCTGGGCCTCGTCGGTGACGACCTCCATGGGGTCGGAGGAGCCGCGCTGGGCGAGGGCCTGAAGGGCGGGGAAGGCGTCGAGGCGCTGGAACCACTCGGGATGGGTGAGGACGGCATCGATGGCGGTGCGGCGGGCCTCTTCGTGCTCGGGGTCGGTGATGGCGAGGGCGCGGAGCAGCATGCGCTCCACCTCAGTGAGCGCGCTGGAGCGGACCTCGATGTGGTCACGGCGCTTGAGGGCAGCCTGGCGGAGCTCTTCGCGGAGGACGGCGGAGTCGATGCCGAGCTTTTGTGCGGCGTCGGCGGCGAACTGGTCGCGGGCGAGCTTCTCGGGCATGCGGCGGATGTGGGGCAGGAGGAAGTTCATGGCCTTGACCTTCTGCTCGGATGTCTGGCCGGGGAAGAGTGTGCGGGCGCGCTCGATGAGGTAGTCGGACTGGCGGCGCGCGGCGCGGACGGAGGCGACGTAGGCCTCGACGCCGCGCTCGCGGATGAAGCGGTCGGGGTCGAGGCCGCCGTCGAGGGTGACGATCTTGATGTTGAAGCCCTCTTCGGTGAGCAGGGAGATGGACTTCTCGGCGGCGTTGGCTCCGGCGGCGTCGGGATCGAAGTTGACGGCGACGTTGGAGGTGTGGCGCTTGAGGATGGCTACCTGTTGCTCGGTGAAGGCGGTGCCGCTGGTGGCGATGACGTTCTGGATGCCGCGGAGGAAGACGCTGATGCAGTCCATCTGGCCCTCGACGAGGAGGGCGAACTCGAGTTGGCGGATGGCGGTGCGGGCTTTGTCGAGATTAAAGAGGACGAGGCTCTTGGTGTAGAGCGGCGTCTCGGGCGAGTTCATGTACTTGGGCCCGGCCTTATCGCCGATTTCAAGGGTGCGCGCGGTGAAGGCGATGATGCGGCCACTCTCGTTGGCGATGGGGAAGGTGACGCGCTTGCGGAAGCGGTCGTAGATGGGGCCGAAGGTGCCGTCGTCGTGCTGCTTCTGGCTGAAGAGGCCGGAGGCGCGGAGGGCTTCGGCGTCGGCGAGGGGGCTGAGGCGGTCGCGGAGGCCGTTGAAGCTGTCGGGCGCGTAGCCGATGCGGAATTTTTTGATGCCCTCGGGCGTGAGGCCGCGACCAGCAAGGTACTCGCGTGCGACGGCGCCTTCGGGCCCGGCGAGCTGCTCTTCGAACCAGACGGCGGCGGCTTCGTGCAGGTCGAGGAGCTTGCCGCGGAGACGGGCTTCTGCGGCTTCCTCGGGCGAAGAGAACTCGCGCTTGGGCAGGGGAATGCCGCACTTTTGCGCGACGATCTTGACCGACTCGGGGAAGCTGACGTTTTCGATCTTGCCGACGAAGGAGAAGACGTCGCCGGAGACTCCGCAGCCGAAGCAGTGGAAGAACTGGCGCGTGGCATGGACGCTGAAGGATGGTGACTTCTCTTTGTGGAAGGGGCAGAGGCCGGAGTAGTTTTGCGCACCGGCTTTACGCAGGCGAATGTAGCTCTCGACGATCTTGACGATGTCGGCCTGCTGCTTGACGATCTGTGCGAAGTCGGTCACGTGCCGGGCTTTTGGTTGTCTCCTTTGACAGAATACGGCGCGGCCCTCCATTTCCGGGGCAGAGGCATCTAAGATGGAAAACAAGCAGGGAGCGGAGCGGTATATCCTGCGACATCCCCATCCCCCGGAGGAAGTGCACATGTTTTCTGAACGATTTCGCGCAGCGCGGGTAGTGACCGCGTCGGCGCTGGTGGCTGTTTTTGCTGCACCGTCGGCTGTGCTGGCTGAGACGGGCGCGGATCACCTGGTTTCGCCGAACGCCTTGCAGAAGGCTGCGGTGAACGCGAGCGCCGAGCGCGCGCAGAATGTGGAGACGCTGCGCGCGTACTTTGGTACGGAGCGGGCGCAGAAGGCGATGGAGTCTGCGCACATGAACCCGGCGCAGGTGACCAAGGCCGTGGCCGGGCTGAGCGATACCGAGCTTGCCCAGCTGGCACAGCGCGCCACGAAGTCGCAGGCGGACTTTGCGGCGGGGTATATCGGCGATCGCGATCTGATCCTGATCCTGATTGCGATTGCGGCGCTGGTGCTGATTATCGTTGCGGTTCGCTAAGACCGACAAGATGCTGCGCTGTTGGGCAGTTTTCCTGCTGACGGTTGCTGGTGTTCCGGGCCTGGGTTCTGCTCAAGAGCAGACGCAGGCCCGGAATGGCGTGTGGGTGGATGTGCCGTTTGTGGCGCAGCAGGGCGAGGGTTGCGGCGCGGCGGCAATCGCGATGGTGATGCGGTATTGGGATCGCGAACGCGGGCTCGCAGATGGGCCTGCGACGGAGTATGCGCAGATAGACAAGGCGCTGTATTCACCGAAGGCGCATGGCATCTACGCCTCGGCGATGGAGCGCTATTTTCGCGAGCATGGGTATACGGTTTTTACTTTCGCGGGTGTGGCGAGCGATCTGACGCAGCACCTGGCGAAGGGGCGTCCGCTGATTGCGGCGCTGCAGCCGGGAGTGGGCCAGCCGCTGCACTATGTGGTGGTGGCGGGAGTGGATTCCGAATGGCACACGGTGCTGGTGAACGATCCGGCGCA
>DATMUN010000504.1:0-2125 GCA_035563895.1 Occallatibacter sp.
CATCTCTTCGAGATATGGGGCACCCGGCAGTTCGAGATGTGGGCCACCCGCCACCCGGCTCGCGGGATTGAGGGCGTCCATCCCCGGTCCCCGAATGCGAGGGACCTGGGGCACCCGCTCTTCCACCACTCGCGCGATGGATGGGCACATGGCACATGCAGAGATTTGGGTTCGACAAGGGAGCGGGCTGTATCCCATAGTGGTTGCATGGCGAAGAAGGTGCAACGTATCGGAATTCTGACGGCCGGGGGCGACAGCCCTGGTTTGAACGCGGCGATTCGCGGCGTGGGCAAGGCAGCGTTGAGCTACGGCATGGAAGTAGTCGGGTTTCGCGACGGCTTTCGCGGGCTGGTGGAGAACCACCGGATGACGCTGGACAGCAAGGGGCTGTCGGGAATCCTGACGCTGGGTGGGACGATTCTGGGTACGAGCCGCGACAAGCCGCACCGCATGGTGATCAAGGGCAAGACGCGCGACATGACGAGCGTGATTCGCGAGAACCTGCAGAAGTGGGGGATCGACTGCCTGGTGTGCCTGGGCGGCGGCGGCACGGCGAAGAATGCGCTGAGGCTGCACAGGGCTGGCGTGAACGTGATCACGCTGCCGAAGACGATCGACAACGATGTGGCGATGACGGACGCGACCTTTGGCTACGCGACGGCGCTGGATATTGCCACCGAAGCGATTGACCGGCTACACAGCACAGCGCACAGTCACCATCGCATTATCGTGGCAGAGATCATGGGGCACCGTGCAGGTTGGTTAACATTGGGCGCGGGGTTGGCGGGCGGAGCAGACGTGATTCTGATTCCGGAGATTCCGTACGACGTGAAGAAGATTGCCTCGGCGATTACAAGGCGTAGCAAGCGGGGCAGCAGCTTCAGCATCGTGGCTGTGGCCGAAGGCGCGATGAGCGCGGACGATGCGAGTGTATTTGCAGCGGCGGAGAAGAAACTGGAGCGCGCGAAGACGCTGAATGGCAAGCTCGAAGCCAAGCGCGCGATTGCCGCGCTGGAAACGCTGCATCAGGGCAATACGATGCGGCTGGCGCAGCAACTGGAGAACCTCACGCACCTGGAGTCGCGGGTGACGATCCTTGGGTATGTGCAACGTGGAGGTACGCCGAGCGCGGCTGACCGCCTGCTGGCGACGCGGCTGGGCACGGCCTGTGCGGACCTGATTAAACAAGGCAAATTCGGCGTGATGGTGGCGGCGCGAGGTGAGGGCACGGAGCCTGTTCCGCTGGAGCAGGTGGCGGGCAAGCGGAAGGCGGTGCCGCGGGACCACTCGTGGATTGCGTCGGCGCGGCACGTGGGGACGTGTCTCGGGGACTGACGTCGTAAACAGTTGCTGTGATGGGGATTGTCGCAGGGAGTGCGCTGTGCGCTCATGGCGGCGCGGTTGAAGCCGATAAAAGCCGCATGAAATCCCTGCGTATTGCACAGACAGTGTATTTGCTGCTCGGGCTGGGCCTGGTGGCCGGCGGAGCGGTGTCGACGTTTCTTCTTTTTCGCTGTTCGGAGATCAGCGCGAGTTACACACAGCTGATTACGGGCGAGGTGGCACAGGCGCAGCAGGTGCGTGTGGCGCAGGTGACGTTCAAGAAGCAGGTGCAGGCGTGGAAGGATATTCTGCTGCGCGGCCGGGACGATGCAGCATTGGCGAAGTATGCGAATGAGTTCCACACGCTTGGTGCGCGGGTGGAGACGCAGGCGGCTGAGCTGAGTACACGCGTGACCGACGAGCAGGCGCAGCAGGGACTGACGAGTTTCGTGGAGCAACACCGCTTGCTGACAGCAGAGTATGAGAGTGCTCTTACGGGCTATCGCGCGGACCGTGACTTTGCACGGGCAGACGCAGCGGTGAAGGGCAAGGACAGGGCGCCGACGAATACGCTGGATGACGTGGTGGAACGGCTGACTGGGTTGGCCGAGCAATTGCCCGCAGCTGAAGCGGCGCGGCTGAAGCGGACACAGGCGATTCTGACGGTGGTGCTGGCGGTGGTCTGGCTTGTACTGGCGGGCTGGAGCGTGGTGTTTGCGCGGTCTCTGGGAATGCGTCTGGCGGGATGCGTGCGGTTTGTGCAGAGAATCGCGGGTGGCGACCTGACCGTGGAGCCGGAGAG